>QKIB01000128.1 GCA_003249785.1 Acholeplasmatales bacterium | reverse complement strand
CATTCCTGAACGATGATGCATTTTAAACCTTCTCTTGCAGCTAATGCTGCAATCGCTGCACCATAATTTCCGCTTGTTGCAGCAATCACGCCTTTATAACCCAGGAGTTTTGCTTGATGAATACTCATTGCTGCACGTCTTGCCTTGAAAGATCCACTGATGTTAGCTGCTTCGTCTTTGAGGAAAATGCGTGCACCATATCCTTTTGGTGCAAACTTTCTGGCATAAGCTGATAATCTTTTGAGTTCAATCAAAGGCGTGTTACCTACATTGCGTTCAAGTTGGATTTTTCTCACATCAGCTAACTTATATCCTGCTTGTTTCATCATCTGTTCGTAATCGAATCCAATGCCTATGAATTCAAATTGACCATAATTCAGTTTCAATGCTTTTTTCATGATGTCATTTTTTCTTGACATCACATCCTGATAGGAGTTACTCATGCTTAAGCCCCTCCGTTTCTTTCATGATGATTTCTTTGACATCCTCAAGGGCTTTGACATAATGTCCAAAACTATGTGAAAAATAAGGCTCTGAAACAATCAGAATGCCAGATTCTTTTCTACCGCTTGCTGTGATGATTTCAACATGATCACCGATTTCAGCATCATGCAATAAGCGTCCTTTAACACGCATTTCGAAAGGAACACCCTTGGTATCTGCTGGCAGATTGGATGCTCGATTTTCCCTAGATAGGACATTTTTATAAACTTGAACGATTGAATGCTTTTTGACCATTTGTTAACCTCTCATTTCATAGAAAAAAGAACACAAACTTGTAAGCGCTTACTCTATAAATAGAATACCATTTTATGCATCAATTGTATAGAGAAACCATCATTTTAAAAGAAAAATAGGAAATCATAAAGGATTTCCTATGTGTTTTAAGTCTCGATTAAATCTCTCATGTCACCGACAATTGCTCTTGGTACGGGTAAATCAATCATCGTTTTCAATCCCGAACGTGCATTGATGACATGTGGAATCATATTGACGCACATCGCAATCGTCCCGATTCCACCTTGAATTTCTGGGGTGATGGACATATTGATATTGGGTATGCCTTTGATCTTGATATAGTCTCCAGTTTGAACACCAACCATTTCAGGTTCAATCTGTTGCGGATGAATCATGTCGATGAACACATCACCATTGATGAGTCCCTGTCCGGTCATATTGATACCGGCTAGGTTACCAGCACGTGCTTCACCATATTTGCTCTTACGATCTACATCGGTCACGATGGGTTCCATCTGTTGATTGAAATCGTCAAGTTTGACACCTAATGCATCTGCAATCATATACGTACTTTCTTTAAAACCTACATGCCCTGCCAGTTTATGATCCATCACTCTTCTGTGATATTCTCCTAAAGTGATACCAACACCTTGCTCATGCATGACCGTAGGTCCGAATGGCGAAAGGCTATTGACTCTTTTGGCTTCAATGTGTTCGACTTCCGCCATAGTTCCCGTCAAGGCGATGACAAGTAAATCCATGACAAATCCTGGGTTGATCCCCGTTCCCAATACTGTAACATTATAAGCTTTTGCAAGATTGTCAATTTGTTTTGCTAAAACGGGTTCATTGGCATAAGGATATGCCATCTCTTCAGCTGTAGAAATACAATTCATTCCGTGAATGACAACTTTTTGAATTTTTTCAAATGCATCTTT
>QKIB01000130.1 GCA_003249785.1 Acholeplasmatales bacterium | reverse complement strand
GTATTCACATCATATTTATCGATAAATTTTTTGAGTATCATATGATAATACCTTTATTCCATTTTGGAATTTGATTATTATAAAAAATGAGTGATAGACTTTGTTATTAATAAGTGGTGCCGAAAATAGGACTCGAACCTACGACCTGCTGATTACGAGACAGCTGCTCTACCACCTGAGCTATTTCGGCACACTTTTATAAATACTTTTTAATTGTCTTCTTACTTGCAAAGACCATGATTGCTTCTTGATAGGTCTTGATTTCTACATTACCCTTAGTTGAAAACTCACCATCTGCATTCCATCTGACTTCACTACCTGTTTCAATAATGAAATGATCAGATACCAAATGTAGATCTTCACCTAATCGTTTGCCACCTCGGATAAGAGATGATAGGAATCTGAACTTCCACATGCCTTTAGCTCTCTTGAAGAATCTTAATTCAAATAATCCATCATTAAGTTTTGCGTTAGAGAAGTTTCTCAGTCTCATTCCGCCAACACGATTGGTACTGAGCCCTAAAATCATGACGCATTCACATTCGCTACAATATTGTTCAGTCGTGATTTTTATAGGCACACGATAATCTAAAGTCAAATCCTTCATGGCTGCGATCACATAGGCGAGATAACCATATTTATTGATATGTCTTCTGGATACATCATAACTAATTTTTGATAAGATTCCAGCAGATGCAGTGTAAACAAAATATTGATCATTAATCTGGTTGACATCAATGGCAACCGGATCCGATTCAAAAAACATCTTGAGTGATTTCTTGATGCTTTTCCCAATGCCTAAGATTGCTGCGATATCATTGGCTGTCCCACCAGGTAATACACCCAATATAGGCTTCATATCCGATTTCATCATACCATTGACAACTTCATTGATTGTTCCATCTCCACCAGCAACTAAAAAAACATCATACTTGGATGCTTGAAGCTCTGCTTCTCTTTCTAGATCTTTTGGTGCTTTGGATTCATATATATCAAGATCGTGAATCGATTCATCAAAAATCTTTATAACTTTGTCTAAATTCCTTTTGAATGAAATGCGTCCACTCATCGGATTATAAAGCAATAGAAATTTCATGGGTCCCCACCTTTATGACAGTATTGTAACACACAACGCATAATAAAAAAAGAGTTGACATAACGATTATCAACTCTTTTTAAATCATTCTGATTTACATGTTAATAGGTTTGTCTACTGCACCATGTGCAGCTTCCATGATGATTTCTGAAAGCGTTGGGTGTGGATGAATGGTATGAGCAATTTCAACTGCTGTACCTTCTAATTCCAAAGTCACACCAAATTCAGCAATCAGATCGGATGCATTATATGAGAAAATATGTGCTCCGATGATTTCTTTATATTGTTCGCTAACGATGAGTTTGACGAATCCGTCTTTTTCATTGTCAGCCATTGCCTTACCGCTTGCTGTAAGTGGGAAGGTTGAGACTTTATAGCTAAGTCCCTTTGCTTTTACTTCTTTTTCGGTGAGTCCGATCGATGCAATTTCTGGAGATCCATAAACTGCATTAGGGATTCTGTCATATCGCATGGCTCTTTTACCACCATGGATATGTTCAGCAGCAATCAAGCCTTCAGCAGATGCGACATGGGCAAGCATATATTTGCCATTGAGATCACCAATTGCATAGACGTTAGGA
>QKIB01000051.1 GCA_003249785.1 Acholeplasmatales bacterium | reverse complement strand
CTATCTATGATAAAATTAAATCAAATAAACGATGAGGTGTCTATGATGTCAAACCATAAACAAATTGAATTTAAAGAAGTGAATAATGATAATTTTAGAGCTGTTGTCAAACTGACAGATACACTTTCGGATATGCAAAAACGATGTGTTGCGCCTAATGTCGTCTCCATTGCCCAAGCTTATCTAAACCCGGAGAAAGCATGGGTTAGAGCAATTTATCTAGATGAAACCCCCATAGGGTTTGTTATGCTCAACATCAATCCTGATGATATTAAGGATGATGACATGCCTGCTCTTTATGTATGGAGGTTCATGATTGGTGGCGCATATCAGTCCAAAGGGTATGGAAAAATGGCGATGGACATGATATTAGAAAAAGCTAGAAAGGAAAGCAAGAAGACGGTCTATCTTTCCTGTGGAATGGAATATGAAATGCCTTATCAGTTCTACATGAATTATGGATTTACAGACACTAAAATCATGCATGATGATGAAGAAGTCTTAAAAATCTATCTATAAAAATAAAACGCTGGTTCAAAAATCAGCGTTTTTATTTTGAATTATGAATTGTTATGATAGTAATTTGATTGATCTTAGGAATCATTTAGATTTCTTGTTTTCTGAAAATCATATAAGAAAGTCCAAAGACAATCAAAGAGAATCCAAGTGTGAAAATAATATTAAACATCTGATCAATGTTGCTGATTGATCCACCTAACATTTGGTTAATGAAATAGATACCACCGGATGGATTGAATTTCTGAACATGTGGAATGACATTGAGAATCGAAAGTACAGCAAAACCTAAAAATCCCAATAAAGCCGATATAGTTGGTGATTTCGTCAATACTGAAAAACAGATGGCAAGCGATGTATAAAAAACACCCATCAACCAAAGTAAAACCAATGAAATCCAAAATCCGTCATAAACGAAAGTTCCAAATAAATAGTTTGTGTAAAAAGCGTTGATGACAATCGAGATCACATAAACCAAGGTAAACAGCGTGATGTTCGCTATTAACTTGCTTAAAAGAAAATTCAAACGAGAAACTCTTTTCGTCAAGACCAACATGATGGATCCTCGACTCTTCTCAGACGAAACGACACCCGTTGCAATGATCAAATAGACAATCAAACAGATCGAGGTCATATTCTTGAAAAATTGAATCCAGGAATCATTCATAGTTGGATCCGGAAGTGTAATCTGCACACCTTGACCTAAGCTGGCAATAATTTCGTTCATGTATCTTGCCGTCAATGGGCTCAAGATTGCAAAGAATGCAAACAAGGCAATCAGAATCAAAAACCTTTTGGTTCGATAAGCTTCCTTGAATTCTTTCCGTAGGAAACTTAGATTAAGCATTACCTTCACCTTCTTTATCAAGGACAAATCGAAGATCGATCGAAACAGGGCTGTTCTCATCACTTTGATGATGATGTATCATCTTGTTCAAAAATCTCAACGTTTGAGAAACATCTTGTTTCGTTGATGATCCAAGATTTTCAATAAGTATATAAAGCCCATAATAAACAAGATGCTGCATTTGCTTAGGTGCTTTTTTTATACTAAAATTCATAATTTTGAGTTCACTCATGATGATTTACCACCTTCATAAAGATATCCTCAAGTGTTTGTTCAGCAACAATAAATCTCTTGACTGGAATCTGATGATCTGCAATCAATCTAATCAAATGATCCCTGCCTTGATTCAATTGTTTCACTTTAATACGAACAGTTTTACTGTTGACTGTGTAGTGATCAATCCAATCAAGGTCTTTGAACAAATGCTCAAAATGTGCAAATCCACCATTCTCAAATTCAATTTCTATATCTCTTGTTTCGCTCATCGAGCGAATATGATCCATAGAATCTTCCAAAACCGCCTGTCCCTCGTTGATGATGATGATACGGTCACATATTCTTTCAACATCGGCTAAGATATGCGTCGAAAAGAAAACAGTCACTTTGCCACGCAGGGCACCTATAATATCCATTACTTCTTTGCGTCCTATTGGATCAAGCGCTGAGACAGGCTCATCCAAAAATATAATTTTTGGTTGATTAATGAGTGCTTGAGCAATGCCTAATCTTTGTTTCATCCCTCTGGAAAAAGCACCTATCTTTTTCTTTGCACTTTTCTTGAGCCCAACCAAGACCAGAAGGTCTTCCGTGCGCTGTTCAAGTTCTTTTTTTTCAATATGATAGAGATTTCCGCAAAACAAAAGAAATTCCTTTGCGGTCATCCATTCATAAAATCCTGGAACATCCGGTAAAAACCCGATATCATTATGGAAGTTGTTATGCCCAAAAAGCACTTGTTCTCCGAAAATTTCGATAGACCCTTGTGTAGGTTCAATCATCCCAGTTAGCATTTTGAGAGTGGTTGTTTTACCTGCACCATTTGGACCTAAAAAACCATAAATGGATCCCTCTGGGACTTCAAGATTCAATCCTTTAACTGCCTGAAACCCATTAAATTCTTTGACTAGATTTCTAGTCGATACTGCGATCGTCATCCTTAATACCTCCGAAGAGAAAATAAGCAATGGATCCAATCATTTGTCCAAATATGATAATCAGTGCCCAAATATATTTATGATTGAATCTCACTTTGTCTTTCTTTATTAAATCAACAACAGCAATCAATTGCATGGTAACTTGTATAACAAGTAATGGAATCAAAAATGGTAATAATTCTTTAAATGTCATGATTTTTCTCCTTTGATATTTGTATCTAATGAAGTGGATAAGATTGTTGACACTTTTCTAAGTCTTCGTCCAGGTTGACTGTCATGATCAGCATTCTTTTTTAGAATCTGTTGGATTTCTTTAATCATGGTTACGGTTTCTTCATCTGTAAGAAACATAGATGTTGTAAACATTGAAAATTCTTTACCCAATGCACTTAAGCTTTTCGACTTCTTGATATATTCATCATAATCCGATAACAAACTGATGATGAACTGTGAGAAAATATCTGAAAGTTCCTTTTTAGTCATCTGGTTGACTTTACCCCGAATCTCTGTCATAGGATCAACTTTAATAGCATAGACTTTTTCTATTGTTCCGCGAATTTGATTTTCAGCAACTACATGAATGATATCATTTTTCCTTAAATCCGAAAGATGACGATACAAGGTCGCTTGAGAAATATCACCACAAGCGCTTTGAATCTCTTTAGTCGTCATTTGTCCGTTTTTCGTGATTTCTCGCATAATCATGAGTCTAACAGGATTCATCATGCTTTGAATTGCTTCTTTTTTCATATCATAGCCTCCTTGAAAGGATTATCATTATCATCTACGATTATATTATCACTTTTGATAATGTTAGTCAATACTTTTACAGTTTTTTGTTCAGTTGATAAAAAAAGGATACTTGGTATCCTTAATTTATTGATTAATTTTCTTATTCATACTGCGATAGGAAAAATATAACAAGATGCATGCAATCCCAACGGTTACCAACATGATAATCCACATCGATACAGGTTGACCTAAGACACCAATTTGATGCGTACCAAATGCAATTTCTATTTCACTCATACCTTGGGGAGGAATTGTTTGAGATAAGATGGCATAAGGTTCTTTTAATAAAACACCTTTGAGCACGATTGCCATGTGCGTAAAAGGAATCAAAGATGCAACTTTGGTCATCACATCACCTAGAACAAATAAAGGGATATAGATACCACTTGTGAATCCGATAAATGTTCCTAAGGTACCAGAAAGTCCGCCAAAAGCATTGATGGATTTGATTCTGGTTGTCAAATAAATCATTAAAGTCGATGAGATGAATGTATAAAAGATAATGAGTAATGATGCGTTGATTACAGTACTAAATGTATACCAATATCCAGAAAACAATCCAACATAAAGATAGGTCAATAGCCACATGAACAAAGATAGGATAGCTGTGACGATGATGGATGCAATGTAATAACTTAAAATCACCTTATATCGCTTGACTGGTGTGACCAGAAAACCATCTAGTTTTCTTTGGGTCAAATCATTGATGAGATTTCCCATCATTCCTAAGGATAAGGATGCCGTATTGATGATTAAAATACCACCCATCATGATTCCAGCTGTCAAGAAGATCTTCATTTGATCATCAATGAATGATAATTCTTCACCACTGGTGTATTGTCTTCCAATAAACAAGAAATATAATGCAACCAAAATAATCACTGATAGGAAAGAAAAAAAGACTGCGGTCTTATCTCTCAAGAAATTGAGAATATGTCGTTTAACCAATGAGGTGAGACTATACATTGTTTTCACCTCCGACGACATTGATGAAAACATCATCCATGGAACCCATCATGACTTCATATTGTTTAATATTTTCTTTGAAACGATTAATCAATGCGATGGAATCTTTCGGATCTTCAACTGGTATCACATACTGATCAGCGATCTTTTCATAAGTTCGTTTCATCTCGTTCAACATTTCAACGAGTTTGTTTTTATCGATTGGGACAATCTTCAATCGGTCATAACTATATTTGTCTTTAAGTTCAGCTGGTGTACCTTGAGCTACGATCTTACCTTTATTGATGATGACCACGTGATCTGCATTTGCAGCTTCTTCCATATAATGCGTCGTTAAAAAGATGGTCATCCCATGCTTTTTCTTGAGTTCATCGATGACCTTCCAGACAATTTGTCTGGTTTCAGGATCTAACCCAGTTGTTGGTTCATCTAATAACAAAATTTCTGGATCAGAAAATAAAGCTCTCGCGATTTCGGTTCTTCTTTTCTGTCCACCAGAAAGCGTATTGAACCGTTGATGTTCAAATTCATCAAGATGTAGAAAATCTCTCAGTTCATCATATCTTTTCATGACGCTTTCTTTGTTGTTATGATACAAAGAACCCCGATAAACTAGATTTTCCTTGACGGTCAAAAACTCATCCAGTACATTGCCTTGGAAAACAACACCAATCTTATTTCTGAAATAGACTTCATCTTCTTGTCCATTTAGAAATACTTTACCGCTATTTGCATTAAGCAATGTGGTCATGATATTGATGGTTGTTGACTTACCTGCACCGTTAGGTCCTAAAAAAGCAAACAAGCTTCCCCTTTTGATTTCAAAAGATATATCATCTACAGCAAGCACTTCATCATAGCGCTTGACCAAATGTTCCACTTTAACAATTACATCCATAATTTCCTCTTCATTTATTCGATTTTATTAGTTTCTAGTAATTCAATGAATAATTTAGCTATTTTAGGATCAAACTGTGTACCTGAACAACGTTTGATTTCTTCGATGGCATAATCTTGTGATAATTTAGGTCGATAAGGACGATCAGCAGTCATTGCCTCATATGCATCCACTAGTGCTATAATTCTTGAAAAAAGTGGAATTTCCAGTGCTTGGATACCTTTAGGATATCCAGTGCCATCCCAGCGTTCGTGATGATAAAGTGCATGAATAGCCAAATCAGAATACTCATCAGCTGCACGTAAAATGGAATATCCAATTTCTGTATGCGTCTTAATGATTTCATATTCACTATCTGTTAGTTTCCCTGGTTTATTCAAGATTTCATCAGGAATCGATATCTTACCGATATCATGGAATAAACCAGCTTGTTGCAATTCGTTGAGATCATCCTCAGGCAAACTCATAGCAGCACCAATCTGTCTACAGATCAGACTGACACGTTCAGAATGCATCTTTTCAACAGCATATTTATTGGTCAATGTCGCAAGAATCGCTTTGATGGCATGATTTCTAACACTAACACCTTCGGTGAACTTATGACTGTACATATGATTTTCAGCAAGTTTGAGCATTTCATCAATACTTTGGTTTTTAGCAAATTTGGTTTCATATCCGATTGCAACAGATAAAGCAACATTCATAATTGAAATCTGCTGTATGCGTGTTCTTAACTCAGTCTTATGTTGATACATAGCAGATTCTGATGTTCTAGGTAATAAGATTGCAAACTCATCTCCGCCGATTCTAGAAATAATATCTTTATCTTCAAATTGAACAGTAAGTGCTTTAGCAACTTCTTTTAGAGCAAGATCTCCAGTGTCATGTCCATAAGCATCATTGATGATCTTCAATCCATTGACGTCAATCATCATGACACCAAGTGGATAGTAATCAGATTGATCAAGTTGTTCATAACTTTGAACAAAGTATCTTCTATTGTACAAATCAGTTAAGAAATCATGATCACTCATGTACTCGATTTCTCGTTGTTTCGACTTTTTATCCGTAACATCTCTGAATACAACAACAACACCTAAAATTTGTTTTCCACTATCCAGAATTGGAGATGCACAGTCTTCAATATATTTTTCAGTCCCTTGCTTTCCAACCAATATTGTATGATGCTCAAGTTCAACAAGCTTACCAGTTTGCAAAACAATTTCCGGTTTGCAAAACAATTTCCGCTGGACTATTTAATTCAAGGCGTGTTGCTTCACTAATGATTTTAAAAATTTGGTTGAAGGGTTTTCCTCTAGCATCTGCTACCTTCCATTCAGTTAATTGAGCAGCAACATGGTTCATTGAAACGATGTTGCCTTTATTATCTGTCGAAATAACTGCATCACCAATGGATTGAAGCGTTGCTGAAAGCAAGTTTCTATGAATTTTGAGTTCATTTGCATTTTTGATGATCTCAAGTTCCATTAATTTTCGCTTGGTGATATCTTGAATAGTACCCATGATTTTCAGAGGTTTTCCGGCATCATCTCGCTTAACCATGGCAATCGAATGAACGAACAATTCATGATTCGAATCAACGCGTTTGATCTTGAATTCTACATCATATGGAAGATCCTTCTCAATTAAATCTTTGAGTGCTTGATCCATCATTGGGCGAAGTTCAGGTAAGACTGCTGATTGAACCAAATGTAAAGGTAAATAGGGTTGATCTTGATTAAAACCATAAATCCGGTGAGCTTCTTCCGATCCCCAGACAACACCGGTCTTTAAATCAATTTCCCAATGACCAAGTTTTGCTAATTCTTGAGCTTGAAAAAATCTAATTTTGTCGTCATTGACAATTTGTTCATTTTTGATACGCTCTGTGATATCATTTTGAATACCAAAATGACCAAGAATACGACCTTTGTCATCAGTGATACAAACATAATCGCCTTCAATCCAAATCATAGATCCATCTTTTTTTCTTTCTTGAGTCACATAATGCATGGTTTTCTGATCAAACAATGATCTCCATAGGTTTCTACCTTTTTCTAGATCATGTCTAAAGATTTGACTTGGTGTTCTATTTAAATATTTCTCAATCGTTAATCCATAATAATCAAGCATCTTCTGGTTTGCTCGTGTGACTCTCTGATGTTCAAATACATAGTCCAATGCTTTTTCTTTATCTATAGAGTCATTCCAAACCAATGGTTGATCCAACATCATGAAAAAGAAGCCACTTGTGGATTGTGAAAAGAATAGATCAAGCATTTTATTTTCATTCTTCAAATATTCTTGTATTATCGTGGATTCTTTCATATCAAGCACCTACTTTCCTTAAAAAAATAGATCAATGATGTCGAAATTTTGAAGTTAAAAGGATTTCTCTTTTATTTTCATTTTACACTTAACACGAAAAGAAGTAAATAAAAAAAGAGATGAGTTAAGCATAGCTTAATGAATTCATCTCTTTTTTAGAAGTATTATTATTTATTTTTACTTGTTTTTGAATTCAATCAAAGCCTTGGTAATTTCTGTTTTCATCATTTCTAGTTGTTCTGTGGTTGGCGTATATTGAATTCGACTAGGTTTCATGATTCGAGTATAACCCATGTTTTCAAGTTCTTTATCAGCAAATTCAGTGCCTTGACCACTCCAGCCATAACTACCAAAAACAAAGAAATTGATGTTTTTAGGATTGAGACCTTTAGTATACGCTAGAAAGCTTGCTACAGAAGTCATGAGTCCATTATTGAGTGTTGGTGATCCTAAAGCTAGATATTTCGCATCCATGAGTTCAACGATGATATCTGATAATGGGGTATGTCTCACATGTCTTACAACCGTTGGCAGCCCTGCATGCAAGAAAGCTTCAGCAACTTCAAGTGCCATCTGCTCTGTTGAACCCCACATGGAATCATAAACAACAATCGCTTTTTCTTCTTTTTGATACGTACTCATTTGTTCATAAAGTTCGAATGCTTCTTTGATGTATTTCTTCCACATCACGCCATGACTTGGACAAACCATTTCGATATCTAGTTCTTTGACCGGTTTCAATGCTCTTTGTGTTTGTGATCCATAAGGTAAGACGATATTTGCATAGTATTTCTTGAGTTCATCTTTGAGAATATGGAATTCAAAGTCTTCATCATATCGTTCAAATGATGCGATATGCTGTCCCAGCATATCATTACTGAAAAGAATTTTGTCATAAGCACTATAAGTGACCATATTATCTGGCCAGTGAACAAGTGGTGTTTGAACAAAGGTTAAATCTCTTTTTCCGATATTCAAGATGTCCCCTGTCTTAACAGGTAGCACTTCGAGATCATGATAAGTTCCCATCATAGATCTGACACCTGAAGGTCCAGATGCGTAGATTTTCACATTGGGTGCGACTTCGAGAATATCATGAATGCTGCTGCTATGGTCAGGTTCGCTATGATTGGAAATATAAACTTCGATTTTTGAAGGGTCAATCACTGAACGAATCCGTGAAATCATTTCCTTTGCAAAAGGTTTATAAACATTATCGATCAAGGTTACCTTTTCATCGATGATCAAATAAGCATTATAGGTGCCACCTCTACTTGTTGAATACCCATGGAAATCTCTTAAGTTCCAATCGATCACACCTACCCAATAGATGTTATCTCTAATTTTAAATGCATCCATATTTTCCCTCCTTAGAACTGATACATCATGCAAAGTTTAAAAACTTTGTGTCCTTATTCATTATACTATTTTATCCTAATTATAACAAAAGATTAGATAAGTTATTTAGAACATAAAGCACCTAAGTGCTTTTTATATTTTTGATAATTGAACATGTTGAATAGCTTCGCAGATTACTCTGGTGACATTTTCATTAAAAACATCGGGAATAATATAGTCTGCAGAAAGTGTTTCATCTGTTACTAAATCAGCAAGCGCTTTGCAAGCTGCCACTTCCATTTCATCATCAATTTGTTTGACTCTAGATTCTAACAAACCTTTAAATAAACCAGGAAATACCAGAGCATTGTTTATCTGATTAGGAATATTGGAAATGCCTGCACCATACACTTTAACACCTGCTCTAAGTGCACGCTCTCTAGAAATCTCAGGAATTGGATTAGCCATAGCAAAAACAACAGCATCTGGATGCATTTTTTCTACCATAGACTCATCAACGATATTTCCAGCACTAACACCAATGAGTGCATCAGCATGATTTAACGCAACACTTAAATCGCCTTTGAGCTGATCTTTATTAGTCAGACCTGCCATTTCTTTTTGGACAGAATTTAAACTTGGATCATCATTATTTAAGATTCCGTTTTTATCACAAATAACTAGGTTTTTCGCGCCAAGTTTTATCAAGAACTTAGAAATTGCTATCCCAGCACTACCAGCACCATTAATCACAATTTTAGCACTTTCTAAATTTTTGTCTACATATTTAAATGCGTTGATCAAAGCTGCTCCACATGCAATTGCTGTACCGTGTTGATCATCGTGGAATACCGGAATATCTAACATCTTTCTAAGTCTTTCTTCGACTTCAAAACAGCGTGGTGCACTGATATCTTCAAGATTAATGCCTCCAAATGAAGGAGCAAGATGAGCGATAGTCGTCACAAGCTCATCTACATCTTTGGTATTGAGTACAATCGGAACTGCATTTATTCCAGCAAATCTTTTGAAAATCGCACATTTACCTTCCATAACAGGCATAGCTGCCAGAGGGCCAATATCTCCCAAGCCCAAAACAGCCGTTCCATCACTGATCACAGCAACTGTACGTCCTTTTCCTGTTAATTCATAAGCTTCTTCTGAGTTTTCTTTGATAGCAAGACAGCTACTTGCTACACCAGGAGTATAAACCAGTGAAAGATCTGTTTTGTTCTTAATATCCAGTGTGTTTTCAATTTTTATCTTTCCTTTGAGTTGACGATGTAAATCCAGTGATGCTTTCATGACATCCATGTGCTCACAACCTTTCAAAACTTATCTTTTTCATTTTGAGCCATATCATATTCAAGTTTAGTATATCATAATCTTTAATTGGTTTTGCTTTGTCTTATCAATTTTTAATTGATAGATTCTTTTTGATAGATCCCAATAAGTTTCAAAGGATATGTTTTTTCTAGCATAGAAACCACATATTGAATTTTCTTTAAATCATCAAAATGACCTTCAAGCTCAATATAAAAATGATAAGTTCCAATTTTCTTTTTAGTCGGTCTGGATAAAATAGAAATTAAATTGATTTGTTCATCAGCAAACACTTTGAGAATATCAAACAAAAGACCAGGTCTATCTATTTTCGGAATCACAACAATCGAAGCTTTGAAATCATGATTTTGATGATACTTAATCAACTCTGGTTTGGTATTTCTAACAATGAGAAATCTTGTAGTGTTATCTTTTTCGTCTGCTATATCATGTTCCAGTCGTTGATCTTGTTCTGATACTAAGTGATCGGGAACAATTGCAGCACCACGAGGATCCTTTTGATACATTTCATATGCTTGAACATTGCTGTCAGTCATTACAATATGGCATGTTTGTTTTTCAATGAATTTCAAACATTGATTCTTTGCTGCATATTGTACATAGATGGTTTCAATTTGATTGAAACCAATATGGGATACGAAACTGAAAGCTATT
>QKIB01000085.1 GCA_003249785.1 Acholeplasmatales bacterium | reverse complement strand
AAAAGCTGTTTTGCCCAGTTTGCAAATTTCTTTAACGGATTACCATGATCCTTACCTACATCCGGTAAATCATCAAAGATAATGTCATTTTCTTGAGAATCTGTTCTCTGTTTAATTGGAGCTTTGCTTTCAGCAATATCTTTATTTTCACCGAGTTTTTCATCTTGGTGGCTGATCTTAATATTACTTAGATCGTCTTTTTTGATCATTTTTGAATGCAGGAGTTCCTGTTTGAAGTCAATCTCATATTCGGTATGTCCGCCTGCACTGTAAAGCAACAACCCTACAACTGTTGAAAAGGCCGGATCTTTCAGTTCTTCAAAAAGGCCATCAATATCATGAGGATAAGCGACGCGTACTGGCATAGAAGGGAAAATAGACTGTGCAAGCTCTCTGATCCCTTTGAGTTTTGTCATACCACCTGTCAGGATAATACCAGCACCGATTTGCTCTCTTAGTGCACTTTTTTCTAATGATTTTGCAAGTAGCATTAATGCTTCTTCGACCCTTGCAAAAATGACAGAATGCACTATTTCTAATGAAACACCGTTACGATTTTCTTCATCCCCAATGATTGGCAGTTCAATGATCTCATTGCTACATTCAGTAAGGTTTCCATGTCTGATTTTAACGTTTTCAGCAATTTGAAGCGGTGTATGCAATGCCATAGAAAGATCGTTAGTAATATGGTTAGAACCGACTGCCAAAAAGTCATTATATCGAATAGAATTACCAGTGTGAATCACAAGGTTGCTTGTTTGACCACCTAAATCAATGACAGCAACACCAAGTGTTTTTTCATCTTCATCCATTGTTGCAATAGCTGAAGCATAACCACTCAGTACGATGCCATCAATTTCTACTCCTGCTGAACGAACTGCTTTTTTAAGATTGGCAAGATTTGATTTCTGTGTCATGATAATGTTGACATCAACTTCCAATCTACTAGCATTCATACCGTATGGATCTTCGATAAAGTCTTGATCGTCTACTTTGAAATTGTAAGGTAGTACATGAATAATATCAAATTCATTTGGGATGTTTGCATTATAAAGTGCTGTTTTCATCACACGGTCGATCTCTTTAATAGAAATATCTTTATGTGGAATATTGACAACACCTGTTGAATTGAGACTTTTTGCATAAGCATTAGAGATAGATACTACAGCCGTAGTAATATTGCTTCCGGCGATACGTTTTGCATCACCGATCGCTTTTTTAATTGACTTTGAAGCTAGTTCAATGTTGGTAATGGCACCTTTTTTGACACCTTGGGATTTGGTGACACCATGCCCTTGAATCTGGACTTTACCATTATCTATTTCAGCTATTATCGCAGATATCGTTGTGGAGCCTATATCGATAGCTAAAATAGATTTATTCAATTTTCAAGTCCTTTTACATACATCTCAGTTGGGTACATTGTGTCCAGAACTTTAATCAGATTGTTTTCAAACGTATCTTTTTTAAGTTTGTCTATACCCTCAGTGATAGCAACACCCTGATTTTCATCAGTTGGCAACACTGTCTGTTCGATCACGTTGTAAATGATAATTTTGTCCGCAATACTAATCATACCTTTTTCTTCTGTGGATGTAAAGAGTTTTTGAACAAATTGTAAACTTTCTTCTGCATTGAGAGGTGATAGGTTGACAGGTTTATTTAATGAGACAAAGTCTGAGACTGTTGTGTTAAGAT
>QKIB01000041.1 GCA_003249785.1 Acholeplasmatales bacterium | reverse complement strand
CTCCAAAGCCACCACCAACGCGTGGTTTGATGACACGAATTCTAGAGAGTGGAACATCTAGTGTTTGTGATAAGATGCGTCTCACATGAAATGGTGTCTGAGTTGCAGAATATAGAACCAGACGATTGTGGATGTCAAGTCTTGCATTGACAGTATGGGGTTCCATCATGGCATGTGCTTGAGCTTGTGTATAGAAGGTTTCTTTTAAAACAACATCACATGCCTGAAGGACTTCTTCGACATTTCCAACTTCCATCGCATAGGATGCGGCAATATTTCGTTTGGGTTCAAACCCTATAGGAAACATGTCATGAATTCCGTCCTCAGGATGGATAACAGAGGGATTGTCGATTGCTTCTTCATAATCTAAAACAGGTTCGAGTTGTTCATATTTCACTTCAATCAGTTTCAATGCAGCTTCTGCAATCTGTTCCGTGGTTGCTGCAACACATGCAACTTCATCACCAACATATCTGACGTAGTCATCAAAGACGAATTTGTCATGTGGTGAAGGTTCTGGATATCCTTGACCAGCTCTTGTGAAAGATTTCTTTGGTACATCACGATTGGTTAAAACCAATTCAACACCGGGTAGTGCTTCTGCTTTGGATACATCAATCGAGACGACTTTAGCAAATGCATATGGACTTCTGAGTAATTTGACAATCAGACTGTTTGGATCCGAAAGATCATCTGAATATGCAGGTCTACCATGCATAATTCCTTTTCCATCAATAGATGGAATTTTCGTTTTGACTACTTTCATTTTTGATCCTCCAAATACGTCTTGATGGCTTTAAGTTGTGCTTGATAGCCAGAGCATCTACACAAATTGCCAACAATGTAATTTTTGATATCTTCTTCAGTTGGATTCTTGTATTCTTTCTTGAGTGCATAAACGGTAAGTGCTAAACCAGCATTGCAGAATCCACACTGGTCTGCGCCTTCATCACCAAAATGATTACTGATCAGATCAACTTCATCCGTGATACCTTCAACGGTTGTCACTTCGTGACCGTTGGCTCTAATCGATAAAACTGTACAGGATAATGTTGGTTTACCGTCAAGTAATACCGTGCAAGCACCACATGTGGATGCGTCACATCCATTTTTGACACTGGTCATATGATGCTTTCTTAAAGTTTCAAGCAAATATTCATTGGGTTCAATTTCAAATGAACGAGGACGTCCATTCAAGTTCAGTTCGATTTTCATGCTACCAACACCTCCTTGATACCTCGCTTCACATATGCTTTGGCAAGCTCTTTCCGATATTCAGCACTTGCCTGATAGTTATCACCAAATGGGATATGATCCAATACCAGTTGTGCTGTTTGACTGATGATGGCTTCTGATATGTCATCTTGTGAATTAAGATAGGTCATTGCTTCATGTGCTAAAACAGGACCTTGCGGTCTCGCACCTAAAGCTATCCTTGTTTCTTTGCCTTGATTGAAGACAGCGATATTGAGTGTTGCAAATTCTAAAGCACTTTTGGCTACTTTCTTAAAGCATCCGAGTCCGTCTTCTTTATGGATGATAATCTGTGTTAAGATACCAAGATTTTTTTCTTTGGAATTCAGATATGCTTCCAAAGTCATTTTCTTTTCAGGATAAAAGATGAGATCAACCTTCAGTGTCAACAAAGGCGTCATCACATCTGAAAATGGATATTTTCCAGCAATGGATCCACCAATGGTTGCAATATTTCTAAAGCCAACACCTAAGATTTGTGTAACACCTTCACTTAAAAATCCGCCACCAATTTTCATAATTGCTGGGTGTGTTTCATAGTCATGCAGTTTCACTAATGCACCAATTTCGATGGTTTGATCTTTTTCTTCAATCTGATCCAGATTCAAATCTTCAAGATCAATGAGTGTATCCATACTCGGATTGGACATCTTCAACCATGTCCCGCCACTGATGATGGTGCTGTTTGGAATTTCCGTAAGCAATCGATATGCTTCACTTAAAGTTTTCGGTTTCTCATAGTGTTTAAATTCCATCTTTAATCCTCCTTGTGTTGTCTTTCAATTTTCTGATAGTCTTCGATTGTATCAATATCATTCAAAATCTTTGGATCATCGACGTTGATGATCTCAAGATCACATCTGTTTCTGAATGCTTTTAAATTTGATTCGATAGGTTCATCTAGTAATGGTTTGATGAGATGTTTTGCAACCCATAACGGATGTCCTTTTCTGCCTTCATAAGAAGGCACCCTCATTTCCCTCGTTCCATGAAGCAAAGCTTCATAAGTCTTCATATCTACAAAGGGACAATCCCCTGGTAGGACAAAAAAGTCATCCGAAATGACTTTGACTGCAGTTTGAATGGAACCAAACATTCCAAGATCATATTGGGAATTGAGGATGCATGTGACATCCCCGATGTCAGCGACTTCCTCTCGAATGGCGTCATCATAGTGCCCTGTAACAATAAAGACATGCGAAACAAAGGGTTTCATCCCTTCAATAGCATGTCTGATGAGTGATTTTCCCCTAATGGAGAAAAGCATTTTGTTTTGTTTTGTGCGACTAGAATAGCCTGCAGCAAGAATGATTCCCTCTGCCATGTGAATCTCCTCTTTGCGTATATGGAAAAACGATCTATCTATTCAAAAGCCGAGATGATCTGACGAATCACCCCATTTTTTGATCAAATTGTAAACTTATGCGCTAATCTTTACTAATAGCATAGCACTAAAACAAAAAATAAACAACACTTTATTTTAAAGTGCTGTTTGTTTATTGTGATTATGAAGATCAATAAAATGTTATATTTTCGATGGTTGAGACGTCATATCATATTTGTCTTTGAGTTCTTTGAGTAGCTTCTTGAGTGGGTCATATAACCAGAAAATGATCAAGAAGTTGCTGGTTGCCATGATGATTTCAAAAACAAGATCGGCTACAAAATATGTCACAAATGGCACATCTAGAACAAAGACAGAAACCGGAATGAACAACCATCCATAGATGAATCCAAAGATAAGTCCAAAGATGGCAAGTGATATCGGTGAGTCCAGATTCTTAAAAACAGTTGACAATAAAATGGGAATAAGCAACCATCCAATGAGCATCGCTGGAATCTGTAAAGGAATCACAGGTCCAAATGGCGATAAGATGTTTGTGATCATCACATGAATCACAACGACAAGCGTTGTACGCTTGAATCCAATGATTTTGGTATAAAGAATTAAAAGTAAGGTTGTGAATTGAACATTGGGAATAAAGGATAATGCAAGTTGCTGAACAAACAAGATGGACGCCAGGACTGCAATCAGTGCTGCATCTTTTACAGTTTGGTGCTTCTTACTCATGATGATCCCCCCAATACTGTTTGTACACTGATTCTAAAGATGTCACCATCTGCAAAATCAATCTGACTGACACCATTTGTTGTCAAGACATAATTCACACCATCGTACTTCTCAAACTGTAAGAATGTATGCGTCCAATCAGTCGTAATAGCAAAGTCATTGTTGCTGATGTTGAGAAGAACTTTCGATGAACTGCCGAAATTGTTAAATGTATAAGAACATGTAGGATCTGCTTCATAAGTTGAAGATGCACACCCCAAGTTGAAGGACCGGTCTAAAACTTCAAAGAAATTGTCACCTACAAAAAATGGGATATCTCCATCAAAAACAGTGGATTCCGCTTGGTCAATGATAATCACACGTATGGTTCCATTACTTTGCGCCAAATGATCATTAGAAAATGCACGTACCAAAATAACCGCAACAAGTACGATGACTGCAGTGATGAATAATTTTGGTACAATCTTTTTCATGATAAATCCCCTTAAATCTTAAAAGTCATATAAATTCACAGCAGGATTGCCGTAGATGTCTCTAAAAATCTTATATACAACCAGTGAAGCGAATGCTTGAGGTGTTGAAAATGCCATGTCAGCTGCCGTATCGTTTTTCAACCATTTGAACGCATCACCTATTTGATAACTCAATAACGCCTGAATCAGATCAACACCATCTGTTGTGTAAGCTTCAGATCGTGGATTGATGCCTTCTGCAACGAGTCCGATGATCACAGATGCTGTTGATGCTGCATTGGGGTTTCCCCATGATTCAGCCCCATCAGAAGTCAGATGACCTTGAATATAAGTGATCATAGCTGAAACGGTATCACTCACACCAGAAACTTCACCATAAGGAGCAAGTGCTCTGATGACCATACCAGCATAATCAGCATCCATGTAGTCAGGTGTTGAAGATGTAATCATTTGAATAAGTGACTCAATCTGTGTTTGAGAACCCTCTAAAAGTGATAGTGCCGAAAGCAATGTAACTGCATCGTATGAAATATCGGGTGTCATCGAAGATAATGCTGTTAACGTGGTATCTGAATTCAAGTCAAAAGCTTTCTGATTGACTGCTGTTTTGAATGCACTATTGATAGTGTTTGTTTCAAATAAGAAATTTTCAGTTTGTGTATGAAGTGCTGATAATTGGGGTGTCGTATATCCATGCATATTCAAGAGCTTGATTGCTGCTAGAACATCAGAAGAAACACCAGCGTTTGAAAGATAAGTATTCACTTGTGATTCTAAAAATGAGTGAATCAATTGATCAACAGCAACATCCGTCTCATCTAACATAGTTGTTTCAACAAATGCCACTTTCATGCCATCGGTTGGAACCAAGTCTGATAACCCAATGGTAGAGACAACATCATCCACATACAATTGATAATAATAATTGTAAGTGACGCCATATTCCGTTGGATAATGACCACCTACACCATTGACAAACACACCAATGTCATAGGTTGTATAATCCAACCCGACAGCATCATCAATCAATGTGACGATTGGTGTTTCATCATCTTCATTAAAGATGATGTTTCGATCAACTAAAACAGTCTGATCCAATCCAATAACCTGTAGATTAAATGATGGACCCGTTGTCTGCGATGGGTTTTCTTGACATCCAGCAAGCATCACAGTGCTCAAAAAGAATAAAACTGCAAACCAAATTTTTTTCATGTCCCTCTCCTTGTTTGAATAAAAAAATCCATACCTTTTGGGGTATGGAAATAGACAAAAAAGCGTTGTCCTTCTCAACCCCAGAAGATGACTCAAGTTGATTGTTCGGTAGGTCTCCCGGCTTAACATCATCCTACTTTGCGCCTTCCCGCTTTTGGCAGTGGCTTTTTGCATTTCGTCCGTCTCACGGTTGCTGGGACAGCTCAAGCATTGACTTGATTCCCTGTTACGTTTTGATAAACACCGACTTAATCAATTCAGTTACTTTTATTATAGGTGAAACCACCTAGATTATCAAGGAAAAAAGCGATTATTTTTCAATGATTTTATTAACAATTTCAGTTAAAGGCTTTATAAACGGATTTTAAAAGTTCATCGCGAATTTCATGTGCTGTTTTTATCAGATTATGCGCCTGGTCTTCATACTGTTTAGCAGCAATTCTGTCATTCAAACCGGGGAGGTTGATGAGCACATTCATGCAGGCACCTTCAGCGCCAGTCGCTAAGCTTAAAACTGCAACACCGAGATCAGATACAGTTTGTTTGTTGCCGTATTCAATGAGAAAAGGCAGTTGGTGCATTGCGGCAATCGAAAGACTCGCTACTTTGATTGGGACCATAATTGCTTCTATAGTGCCTGACTCGATTTTTTCTTTTCTTGCTTCAATTTCTTCAGGTGTCGTTTTTGGCATTTGATAAGCATTCATGATGAGATTAAAGGCATCGGTGTCCTTGTCGATCATGCGTTCAAGTTCATTCTTGATGTTGATGAGTTCAGCATGAACATCCAAAAATTCCAATTGAATTTCCTTGCTATAGGCTAGAAATTTTTTCTTGCCCACTGTCAGATGTCCAACCATCCGAGCTAGTGATACACCTAAAGTTGAGATGAGTGCTGAAACCGATCCACCACCAGGTGCTGGTGATTTGGAGTCGATCTCTTCAATAAATGCTTTTAAAGTCATATCTGTTAAGTTCATGATTCCCTCACAATCTGTCGATCTTCGACGACGATTTGTCCATTGATCATCACATGTTTGGTGTGACTCACACCAAAGTGATAAAATATGTAATTCAAATTGGGTGCATCTAGGATCACCAAATCTGCACGTTTTCCTTTTGCAATCGATCCAATCAGATGATCCATATGCAGATGATATGCTGGATTGATTGTGACTGCAGTGAGTATTTCTTCAGGTGTCATTTTAAGTTTGTTGGATGCAAGATGCATGATGAATTGAAAGTTTTCAGTTGGACAACTGCCTGGATTATAATCTCCTGCAATAGATACCGCCACCTGATTTTCAATCATCTTTCTTGCTGGAGCATAACCTTTATTCAAATAGAAGGATGTTCCTGGCAAGAGATTGGCAACTGTTTTCGAGTAAGCAAGTTTCCTGATGTCTTTATCTGAGATTGCCATCAAATGATCAACACTGGTTGCACCCAGATCAACTCCAAGACCAGCACCACCGAGAGGATCGATCTCATCAGCATGGATTTTAATAGGGAACCCTAATGCCTTAGCTCTTTCTAATATCTCTTTAGTCTCTTCAATGGAAAAGACTCCAGTTTCACAAAAGACATCAACAGCTGTTGCTAAATCCAAGGTTTTGATGGTATCCAGATCAGCAATCACCTGCTTAATGTAGTCCTCTTCATGATCTTGAAATTCACGAGGAACTGCATGGGCACCCATATAGGTGGATAAAACAGTGACTGGATGATCTTCATTGAGCTTTTTACTTACTTCTAATTGCTTAACTTCGGTTTCAATTTCCAAGCCATACCCACTTTTCGCCTCAACAGTTGTTACACCATAGTGCATCATTTCAGTTAAAGAAGCATATGCTTGATGATATAGCGCATCAAACGATGCTTTCCTCGTCTGTTCAACCGTTCCTAAAATACCTCCACCAGCTTTCAAAATTTCAAGATACGGTGTTCCTGATCTTAACTTGGCATATTCATCTTCTCTTGATCCTGCATGGACGAGGTGGGTATGAGAATCAATGAATCCTGGAGTAACAATCATTTGTTTTGCATCAAGCATTTTGGTTTGTCTTGATTTGTACTGTTTGTATTTATGATCGCCAAAATCCAGAATCAATCCGTCCCTAATGGCGATAAATGCATTTTCGATCACTTGGATATCTGACATTTCTTTTCCATGAATAGGTGGTGTCAGATATGGTGTATAGAGTTTTCCAATATTATAGATAATGAAATCAGCGTCCATCATGATTCCTCCTTTATAGATTGGCTTCGATGATTTTCTTAGGTTCAAAATCTCTGAGTTTTAAATAGGTTATCGATAATTCGACAAGATCATCCATTGACATCTCAGGATCAAATTTTTTTTGTTCAACTTTGAGATAGTATTTCATTGAATCTAAAAGAGCTTCTTTTGGAATCAACCCAACAACTTCAGATCCAGTAACTTCAATCTGATAGCGTTTGGCTTCCATACGTACCGTCTCAAAGATCCGGTACATTGGATTTTTCTTGTAATCCAAAATATTCATCGTGACTTGAACATGTCCTCTTTCCTCAAGAAAAACAGGTCCTGCTTGAATATAAGCAAATCCTCCTGAGGATTGTCTAATTGCTCTTGCGATAAAGCGTGCGGCTTTTTCGTCATCAGATCCAAGATCAATATTATAAGCAATCAAAGGAATTCTTGCACCAATAGCAGTGACACCAAAGGTGTCATGCATGACTGATGGACCAAAGTCAGGTGTCCATTTTGGATCTTGTAGTTTTTCACGCATGCCCTCAAATTCACCTTTTCTGATGTCTGGTAAATTGGTGCGATCTTCACTCTGTGCTGCTTTCGCATATAAGAAAACCGGAATCTGATAAAGCGTTGAAACGCGATCTGCAAGTTTTTTTGCATAACTGACACAATCTTCGATAGTCACATCAGCAATTGGAATGAACGGACAAACATCAACAGCACCCATTCTAGGATGTTCGCCTTTGTGTTTGTTCATATCAATCTTTTCTAATACTCTGCCATAAAATTTGATCAGAGGTTCAATCATGGCTTCAGGATCACCAATCAAAGTAATGACTGAACGGTGATAATCTTTATCTGGTTCAACGCTGATCAGTTTGAATCCTGGCTGGTTTTTTAAGACTTCAGTGATATAGTTGATGGCATCCAAATCTCTACCTTCAGAGATATTGGGTACACATTGTACAATTGGTTTCATGACTTCATTTCCTTTTTCGCATTGATAATGACTTGTTTGATGAGATCTTCTTCTGCAACATTTGGCATCGTGATGGATGAATTATTGTCCATGGCATTATAACGTTCAGCTGTCTCCATAGCATGAGGATTGGTTGCCCATGAACGTCTGGATACACCAGCCATCACATCATAGAGCATCGCAGATTTCAAGATGTCATCAACACGTTCTGATCCGTCTAGAACCATCCCATAACCACCATTGATAGCTTTACCGATCCCGACACCACCACCATTATGCAGAGCAACTAGGCTCATCCCTCTAGATGCATTGCCTAAAGCGACATGGGTTGCCATGTCTGCCATAACATTGGATCCATCCTTGATATTGGATGTTTCTCTAAAGGGACTATCCGTTCCTCCGGTATCATGATGATCTCTACCGAGCATGACTGGTCCGATCTTTTTGTCTCTCACAAGTTCATTGAACTTTAATGCAATCTTCAATCGTCCATATGCATCTTGGTAAAGGATTCTAGCCTGTGTGCCAACGACAAGCTTGTTTTTCTTCGCATCTTTAATCCAGTTGTAATTATCGAGATCCTGGAATCTTCGATCTTTGTCAATGCAATCCATGGCTGCTTGATCAGTGATTTCTAGATCTTTTTCATGTCCAGATAGACAAACCCATCTGAAAGGTCCATATCCATAATCAAATAAAATCGGACCCATGATATCTTCAACATAGGATGGGAAAATGAATCCATCCAAATCATTCTCCTTATTTTTACAGATGGCATTGATCCCTGAATCATAGATTGCCTTTAGAAAACTATTTCCGTAATCAAAGAAATATGTCCCTTTTTCAACGAGTTGCTCTATGTGTTCAAAATGAACCTTCAAACTTTGATTGACGCGGTCCTTAAATGTCTGTCGATCGTTTTTTAGCATTTCTGTTCGCTCATCGAACGATAATCCTACTGGACAGTATCCGCCATCATAAACGGCATGACAGCTGGTCTGATCACTCAAAAGATCAATATGAAGATTTTCAAATACTGCATAAGATAATAGATCGACGATGTTCCCATGATACGCAATAGCAATCGCTTCACCTTTTTCTTGAGATTTTCTTGCTTCTTTAAATGCTTCTTCTGGAGTCTTCGTTATTTTCTGAACCCAGCCTTGATCAAATCTTGTCTGGATTCTAGACTGATCAACTTCAGCAATCACACCAACGCCCCCAGCGATTTCAATCGCTTTGCCTTGTGCACCACTCATGCCACCAAGTCCAGATGAGACAAATAATTTTTGCTTGAGATTCAGTTTGGGATCAATCCCTAATTTCATTCTTCCAGCATTGAGGAGTGTGGAATAGGTTCCATGAACAATGCCTTGTGGTCCAATGTACATCCAGCCGCCTGCTGTCATTTGTCCATAATTGGCAACACCTAAGGCTGCAGCTCTGATAAACCCTTCTTGATTGTCATATTGGCCAATCATGAGTCCATTGGTCAAAATGACTCTTGGAGATTGTTTACTTGATTTGAATAATCCCAAAGGATGACCAGATAATAACACGAGTGTCTGTTCATCGTTCATGATTTCAAGATATCTTTTTGCAATGTGGTATTGCATCCAGTTTTGAAAAACCTGACCGGTTTCTCCATATGTGACAAGTTCATAAGGATAAAGAGCAACATCAAAATCCAGGTTGTTATCAATCATGACCTGAAATGCTTTTCCTTCAATAATCTTTCCTTTATAGGTTTCAATAGGTCTACCTTTGATGTGACCTTGAGGTCTGAATCTATATCCGTAAATTCTTCCTCTCGTTAAGAGTTCCAATGCAAATTCAGGGGCTAGAATTTCATGCCATTTTTTGGGAATATAACGCAATGCATTTTTAACTGCTTGTTCAATTTCATTTTCAGATAATATCAGATCTCTTTTCGGTGCACGACGGATTTTGGGATCAAAAACAATGGGATCTGGAAGTTCTACAATAATCTTTTCTAAAGTTACGTTTTGTGGATTAACCATTTAGATACCCCCTTCAATCACATGGTGATAAAAACGATCATCCATTAACATTTTTTCAATCTGATGAAGATGTGTAAACATCACTTCATCTTTTTCAATCCAAGGAATTTCTTTTCTTATCCATGCATAAGCCTTCTCTGTTTTTTGGCCTAACTGCGCTTTTTCTCTAAAGTCGATTGCTTGGCATGCCGTTAGCATTTCCATAGCAACCACCTTTCTTGTATTCTCTAAAATCGTTCTTGCCTTTCTGGCTGATATCGATCCCATGGACACATGATCTTCTTGGTTGGCAGACGATGAAATAGAATCAACCGATGCTGGATGGGCAAGGACTTTATTTTCTGATACTAAAGATGCTGCTGTATATTGAACAATCATAAATCCTGAATTCAATCCTGAGTTTTTTGCTAGAAATGGAGGAAGTCCATTGGATAAATCCGGATTGACCAAACGTTCAATTCTGCGTTCTGAAATATTTGCAAGTTCAGCTAAAGCGATACCCAAATAATCAAATGCAATCGCAAGTGGTTGTCCATGAAAATTACCAGCACTGATGGCATCTTTTTCATTCTCAAAGAGAATTGGATTATCTGTTACTGCATTCATTTCTCTTTCTAAAATAGTTTTGACATGATTGAGCGCATCCAAAGATGCCCCATGCACTTGAGGCGTACATCTCAAGCTATAAGCATCTTGAACACGTTTTTCATTTTGATGAGTGATGTGCTTACTGCCAGATAGATTGTTTCTAATTTCAGCAGCAACCTCAATCTGACCAACTTGGCCTCTCACCTCATGGACTCTTGGATCCATTGCATCGATGACACCACCCAATGCTTCCATCGATAATGACATGGACAAATTGGCATAATCCATCAATCTGAATGCATCATATAAAGCGAGTCCACCGATGGCACTCATCGCTTGTGTGCCATTGATTAAACTCAAACCTTCCTTAGCATAGAGTTCTTTGATGGGCTCAATATCGTATTTTTCAAAAACAAGCTTGGCTGGTCGTACCTGTCCTTCATCAAAGACTTCTCCTAATCCAATTAAGGGAAGACTCATATGTGAAAGCAGGGCTAAATCACCACTTGCTCCTAAACTGCCTTTTTCATAAACAACAGGAATGATATCCTTGTTGAGAAGTTCTGCTAATTTTTCAATGGTGCACAGGCGGATGCCGCTATACCCTTTGATGAGTGCATTGATTCTTAATGCCATCATCGCTCTGACGATTTCGGTATCCAAAGGTTCACCGACACCGCAAGCATGACTCTTCAAGAGATTTTCCTGAAGCTTCTTAACTTCTTTTTTCTCAATAATCACATTGGCTAAATGGCCAAATCCGGTATTGATACCATAAACAGCTTTGCCATCATCAACAACACTTTGCACAAATGCAGTGACTTTTTCAACCAATACCTTGCTGGATTCTGCAATTTCAACCTTTTCTTTGTCTCTTGCAATCCGTTTCAATTGATCCAATGTCAATGATTGCCCATCTAAAATAATCATATGTTCACCTCGTGTCCATTCATTTTTCATGATCACCATGATTTGATTCAATGATAACGCTTTCTTATAGAACCATTTTACCACAAAGATTCGATAGACATAACCCCCAAGCATGATAAAAAAGGGATTTGGCACAAGTGCCATATCCCTTATCAAGATTCTTTAGTTTTTTTACTGTCGACTCATTAAGCTGTTTTCGATTTTGTCAATTCCGATTTAACATAACGAACGATTTCATGTTCTGTTTTCAGTTTGAGACAGTGATTTGCCATCTTTTCAAATGTCTTCATTTCATTGGTCGCTATCAAATGTTTAACTGAAGAAAC
Organism: Acholeplasmatales bacterium; assembly: GCA_003249785.1. Taxonomy (GTDB): domain Bacteria; phylum Bacillota_I; class Bacilli_A; order Acholeplasmatales; family Acholeplasmataceae; genus Peloplasma. The sequence continues at coordinate 13,044 of QKIB01000041.1, read as the reverse complement.
TGATGCTTGATTCATGCTGATTTTTCTCATGCCTAACCCGAGTAAAATCGGAACTGCAACACGATCTCCACCAAGTTCACCACAGATTGAAAGAGGTTTATTTACTTCTTTAAATGCTTCAATCACCATCTTGATGCTCCGAAAAACACTAGGTGCATAACTTTGGTAATATTCAGTGACATGTGGATTCAGTCGATCAACTGCTTCCAAGTACTGAACAAGATCATTAGAACCGATAGACGCAAAGTCAACCGCATCAGCCACATGATCAGCAATCATGATCAACGATGGAATTTCTATCATGATACCAAATTTATAAGAAGGACTGAATGGAATGTCATCTTTGACAAGTTCAGTTTGGACTTCTTTAACAATCTGTTTCAAATCATTGATGTCATCCATACTGCCTACCATCGGAAACATCATCCATAAATCGCCATAGACCGACGCACGAAGTAAAGCCCTGATTTGAGTCTTGAACATCTCGATGTGATCAAAACACAAGCGAATCGCACGATTGCCTAAAAACGGATTTTCTTCTTCTGGTGTTTTTAAGATATCTAGTTTTTTGTCTCCACCAATATCCAAGGTTCGAATGATCACGGGTTTGTTTTTAAACTTTTCAAGAACTTTTCTGTAGATGCCAAATTGTTGGTCTTCCGTTGGTAAATGTCTGCTGTCCATGTAGAGAAATTCAGATCTGAATAAACCAATACCATCTACAAAAGATTCTATTTCTAATTCATCATCAGAAGCATTACTAATATTTACAGATAACTCAATCTTAACTTGGTCCAAAGTGACAGGCTTCGTTGTGAGATATTTCTTTTCAAGTTCTTTTTCAAACAGGTAATCTTTTTGTTGATTCACGTATTTTTCAATTACTTTCGCATCTGGATCAACATAGATTTTTCCGTTCATGGCATCCACGACCACACGATCACCTTGTTTGATTAAACCAAACACATGATCGACACCAATCATAGCTGGAATTTCATAGTCTTTGGCAATGATTGCGGTATGCGACGTTTTTCCGCCAACTTCAGTGATAATGCCTTGAACATGACTTCTATCTAAAGATGCTGTATCCGAAGGATACAAATCATGGGCAATGATGATCGTTGGTTGATCAAATGTGGATAGTGAAGATTCAGGAATCCCTTCGGAGATTCTTAATAATCTGTTTCTGATATCTTTAAGGTCTGCCGTGCGTTCATTGATCATGACGTTATCGACACTATTGAACATTTCAATGAATTGATCGAAGGCGCATTGGATAGCATAGGTGTATGTATGATGCACTTCAGTAATGAGTCGTTTGACTTCAGCAACTATCATGATATCAAAAAGCATTTCAAGATGTGCCTCGAATATTTTGGATTTGTCATCGTTTTTCAATTCGAATCGTTTGATGATTTCTTTGATTTCTTTTTCAGCTTTGGATTGAACATCAAAAAAGGAAGCGAGTTCTTCTGACACTTGGGAAGGTTGTATATAGGAAGCATGGAGATTTGGACTATATTGCTTGTAGATATAAGCCTTTCCGATTCCGATGCCTTCAGATACAGATTTTCCTTGTTGTATGGTTTTCATAAACTATTCCTTTCTATGTTGATGGACTAAACTTCAAATAAATGATGGATAGCAAGAGCAATCCCATCTTGTTCGTTGGATAAGGTTACATAGTTTGCATGGGGAAACACAGCTGGTTGTGCGTTTTGTGGAACAACTGAAATCCCAGCAAGATCCAACATGCTGATGTCGTTATCATAATCACCAAATGCACAGATGGATGAGGGTGATATGTTCATGAATTCGGCTATTTTTTGGACACCAATGCCTTTGCTGATGCCTTGTTGTGAAACATCAATATAACCTGGACCCGAAGTTGTATGGATTAAATCAGTTTCTTCTAAAACAAATTTCATCACTTGTTTTGATTTCTGAGGATCCTTTTCAATAATCAAGAGTTTCTCAATACCTTCATAATCGGGAATTTCAGATTCATAAAAATATGTTATTGCAAGCTCTACGTTTGCGATAGCTGCTTCTTCGTTATAGGATTCAAATCTTTTGACTCTCGTGCTAAATGATTGAAAGTAGCAAGCTTCGTGCTTGAAGATGTTGCATTCAATCTGATGTTTGACACAAAAATCAACAACTTGCTTTGCTTGGGTTGGATCAATAGTCATCTTTTGAACTGGATCTTCTTTGCCAATCATTCGAATGGTTGCTCCATTCGATGTCAATAAAAAGTCTCCATCATCTAGAAGGTGATGATACATCGTGGTCATCGAATAGATGCGACCTGTAGCAATACAGAGTCGAATACCTTTTCTTTTCAGTATCTTGAGTGCAGTTTGCGTTTTCTCACTGACTTGTCCATCAGGATTCAATAGAGTACCATCTAGATCAAATACAGCCAGTTTGATTTGTTTTGCTTGTTCTCTAAGTTTTTCTAGTATCATCTGGTCCTCACTGTCAAAATGCACATCTTTTCAATTTGTTTTTCCTTATGCCGATAGAAATGCGTTACTATTTCTATTATACTCGATTTTCTGATTTTTCCGAAGGAATCTCACCGTATGAAAGAAAAAGACTCTCTCAAACTGAGAGAATCTTTAGATTAATGATGATCTGCAACCAAAGCAGCTAGTGCGATTGAATAAAATTTAGATTCTTTAGAATCCGCTCGACTGGTCAAGACAATTGGCTTTTTAGCACCAGCAATGATGCTTGCACTTTTCGCGTTTGCTAAAAACATCATGCTCTTATAGAATACATTACCAGATTCAATTTGTGGCATTAAGAGGATATCCACATCACCAGCCATAGGATCTTTGACACCTTTATGAAGCGCTGCTTCTTTATTGATGGCATTATCAACAGCGAATGGTCCACCGATGATACATCCCTTAATCCGTTCATTCTGATTTCTAAAAACAAGTTCTTGTGCATCTAGAGTTGCTTGCATTTTAGGATTAACCTTTTCAACAGCTGCAATACAACCAACCATGGGTTCCTTGATGCCTAAAGCATGTGCAACTCCAACTGCATTTTCAATGATTTCTTGTTTGATATCAACATCAGGATCGATATTCATCGCACCATCACTCATTAAAAGAATTTTATGATAAGTTGGAATCTCCATCACACTGACGTGTGAGAGACGATTGGGTGTTCTGAGTCCAAATTCCTTATCCAATGCTGCACGAAGAATGATGGATGTATCCACCATGCCTTTCATCAAGATGTCAGCTTTACCTTTGCTGATTTCTTTGACGGAAATTTCACATGCCTCAACGGGTTCTTTGACATCGATGATCTGGTATGCTTCATGATTGATCTTTAATTTCATGAGCAAATCTTCGATTCTCATCCGATCACCAACTAAAATTGGTTCGATGATCTGTTCCTGTCTTGCCATTTCCACTGCTTCTAAAACGTGTTCGTCGTCAGCAACAGCAACAACCATTTTCTTAGGTTCTAAGAGTTGTGCGCGTTTGACAATGTCATGCATGGTTTTAATCATAGAATCACCTACTTATAACTTTTCGCTTGTTCTTCACCCTTAAGTACACGCAGTGCACCTAAAGCGAGAGCTTCCATTTCATCTTCTCCAGGATAAACGAGGACTGGAGCGATAAACTCAACACGTTCTTTAATGAGATCAACGGTTCTCTTGCCATAGGCAAGACCACCTGTAATGACGATGGCATCGACTTTCCCTTTGAGGACGGTACTGCAGCTGCCAATCTCTTTTGAAATCTGATAACACATCACTTCATGAATGAATTTTGCTTTTTCATCGCCACTTTGAATTCGTTTTTCAATTTCTACACCATCATTGGTTCCTAGATAAGCAACAAGTCCGCCTTGGCCATAGTTCTTTCTCTGGATTTCCTTTAAGGTGTACTTTCCAGAAAAAACCATTTTATATAACGGCCCAAGTGGAACTGAACCGCTTCTTTCAGGTGACATTGGCCCATCACCATCTAGAGCGTTGTTGACATCAATGACTCGACCATGATGATGAACAGCAACACTGATACCACCACCCAAATGGGCAATAATCAGATTTAAATCTCGATAGGGTTTGTTTAAGTCTTTACTGACCTTTAAGGCAACTGCTTTTTGATTGAGTGCATGAAACAAACTGTCTCTCTTAATTTCTGGCATACCTGTATATCTTGCAATATCTTCCATTTCATCAACCGCTACGGGATCGACGATATAACTAGGGATGCCCAGTGGATCTGCGATTTTTTTTGCAATCAAACATCCAAGATTTGATGCATGTTCTCCGCGTGGATGAATTTTCATATAATCCAACATATCTTGATTGACATGATAGGTTCCACTTTCAATCGGTTTGAGCATACCACCACGACCAACCACGGCATCCAACGTTTTCAAGTCAATCTGAGATGCCTCTATGGCATTCATGATAGATTGCATGCGAAAATCATATTGATCAAGGATATGATTAAATCCTGCGATTTCCTTAGTATCGTGTTTTACACTTTTTTGAAAAATCGGTTTGTCATTTTCAAAAATCGCAAGTTTAGTCGATGTGGATCCAGGATTGATGGCTAGAATATGATAAGTTTTCATGAATTGCTCCTTTTTATGTGGTTGTATTTCATTATTAATCTTTGATCTTGAATGTCGCTGTGAAATGTCTAAGCATTGGAGGTTCATAAACAAATTCATAACCCTTCAGTTCATTTCTATGTTCATAGACATGAATCATCGCATCCGCTATCACATCCATATGACGATACGTGTAAACTCTTCTAGGAATCGTTAGACGCATATATTCCATTTCTGTTGGTACATTTTCATGCGTATCGGGATCCCTGCCCATTAATAGCGATCCAATTTCAACAGCTCTGATACCCGCTTCCAGATAAAGTGCATTACATACAGCTAGTGCAGGAAATTGATGTGGTGGAATGTGTGGTGCGACTTGTTTGCAGTCAACAAACACTGCGTGTCCGCCAATCGGGTACTGAATGGGAATCCCAGCTTCTCTTAACCGATCACCCAAGTATCTAACTTGATCAATTCGGTATTTAAGATAACGTTCATCAAGTGCTTCCATAAGACCAACAGCCATAGCTTCAATGTCTCTGCCGTTCATGCCGCCATATGTAGGAAATCCTTCATAAGGAATCGCACGTTCTTTGCATTTGTTAAAGAGGGCTTCGTCATCGTTGATGACGATCAGACCTCCCATATTAACGAGACCATCTTTCTTGGCACTCATAAGAAATGCATCAGCATAACTGCACATTTCACGAGCGATATCGATAATTGCTTTGTTTTCATACCCTTTTTCTCTTTGTTTGATGAAATAAGCATTTTCTGCATATCGTGCACCATCGATAATGGTTTTGATGTTGTATTTTAAAGCAATCTTTCTGACTGCTTTAATATTTTCCATAGAAACAGGTTGACCACCGGCTGAATTATTGGTGAGTGTCATGATGATTCCTGCAACATGATCTGCACCTTTTTCCAAGATAATGGATTCTAACTTTTCCAAATCAAAATTACCTTTAAATGGGTGGTAATGATCCATGATGAAACATTCTTTGATTACACTGTCAATCGCTCTTGCACCGGCAAGTTCGACATGTGCTCTCGTGGTATCAAAATGAATATTGGAAATATAGACCATACCTGGTTTCGTTACGAGTTGTGGTAAAAAGACCTGTTCTGCACCTCTGCCCTGGTGCACAGGCATCATATACTTGTACCCTGTGATGTTCTTAACGACTGCATCTAATTTGTAAAAACTTTTACTACCTGCATATGCTTCGTCACCCAAAATCATGGCTGACCATTGTTCCTGACTCATTGCGCCAGTTCCTGAATCCGTGAGTAAATCGATATATACATCTTCGCTTTTCAAAGAAAAAGGGTTATACCCAGCATTCTTTAGTAGCATTTCTCTTTCTGCTCTGGTTGTTTCTTTGATGGGCTCGACCATCTTGATGCGGAAAGGTTCGGCACTATATTTGTTATTCATAAAATTTCTCCCATGTCCTTGATACCTCTATTATACTTCATCGGTTACAAAAAATAAATATATTTTTGTAAGCGCTTTTATTTTACCAAGATTTCACATCTTTCGCCACATGCATACATCAATAAAAAAAGAGGATATCTCGTTGGATATTCTCTCTCGTGTTCTACTCATCCTGATGCTCGGATAAATAACGATTCACTTCTTCTGATGTTGGAGAACTTTCCTGAGCACCAACTTTGGTAATCGACAATCCAGCGCAAACATTGGCATACTGGATGGCAGCATCAATATCCTTGTTTTCAATATATTTGGAAGCAAAGGCAGCAACGAACGTATCTCCGGCGCCGGTTGTGTCGATTGGATTGACTTTGATTGCATTCAGAATTTTGAACTCGCGATAATTGTGATAAACAGCACCCATGAATCCTCTGGTAACAATCAATTTGTTCGGATATTGAGCACAATTGAGTTCGATGGAGTGATTGGGAAACATCTGACCGACTTCGATTTCATTAGGGATGATAAACGATGCTTTTTGAATCGCACTTTGGCTTAAAATCTGATAAGGTGCGGGATTTAATACAACCGGTATATCATGTTCATAACACAGATCAATCAGATATTCGACGACATCCAAAGGAATTTCCAATTGAACCAAGACAATTTTCGCTCTTAAAATCATAGGCAACGCTTGATCAATCATAGCTCGTGTCATTTTTTTATTCGCTCCAGGTACAATGATGATCGAATTATCTCTTTTCTTGGTTTGAAAGATGTTAACCATAGCAACCCCAGTATATCCCTCACTACGATGTACATGCTTGTGATTGACCTTGTAGGTTTCAAAGTTTTTGAGTGCAAGATCACCAAAAGCTGCATTACCCACACAACCGATCATAGCAACTTTCTTACCTAGTTTAGCTGCAGCAATCGCCTGATTGGCACCTTTGCCACCTTGCAAAAGATGGAAAGCTTGGCCTTCAATGGTTTCCCCTAATGCAGGCAACTTGTTGATTTCAAAAAACAAATCCATATTGATGCTGCCTGCAACAACGATATCAAATTGTTCCATATTGACCTCCAAAAAAAAGACTGGTGAAATTCACCTGTCTTTATTTTACTCTAAAATGCCTATTTAATAAACCATTTTAATCAGAGATTAAATAGGTTACTCGGTTCTCAGTGCGATGACTGGATCTTTTCTTGCTGCAATACCACTTGGGATAAGTCCAGCAATCAGTGTTAGAATTGTCGATAGGGCAATAAGTTCAACTGCATTAATCAGAGTTAAAGATGAGAATCCAGGAACACCAATAAAATGAGAAATGACTAGATTGATTGGAATGTTTAAGAGTATTGCCAACAAAACACCAATCACGCCGGCTGCAAATCCAATCAAAACTGTTTCAGCATCAAAGATTCTGGAAATATCCTTTTTACGTGCACCTAAGCTGCGCATAATTCCGATTTCTTTGGTTCTTTCAACGACCGATACATAAGTGATGATTCCAATCATAATGGATGAAACAACCAACGATACACCCGCGAAAGCAGAAAGTATGATAGTGATGGTATTAATTAAACTGGAGATGGTTGAAGAGAAAGTCTCAGCCAGATCCGTATAAACAATCTGCTGTTCCGATGATAAATCAACATTATAAGCATCAATATATGCTTTAATGCTGTCTTTAGAATCAAATGATTTAGGATAGATTTGAATACCTACAGGTGTTGAATCTCCACCAATCACTTTCATCACGGCATCATAAGTCACTGTCGTATTGAATGGCAATCCGGTAAATACATTGGTATCTGGAGATGCAATTTGTGCGTTCACAATCGCCGAACTTTCATTCTGATTGATGATGTAATCTGTTAGCATTGTGGTATAACCAAGACCAGTAGATAACAGTTCTGATGAGGCATCAGGATTTACTCTTAAAATACCGACAATTGTAATTGTGATGGCACTTGGATCGTTATACATGGTTTCATAATCAGTTCTTGGAACAAAATTGCTACCTACTTGATTGTAATAGAGATCATTAGGTATAATCTTGAAACTTTTTCCAATGAAATCATTGAATGTGTAACTATCTTCTACTGTAATACCAAGACTGTTTAAAATAGAAACATCCACTGTATTTTGTTTATCTACAACAAGTGCGAGCTCATTATATTGTGTTGGATAGGTTCCTGCCAAAGTATCATACTGTGTTTGAATGAACTCTGGATTGTTTGGAATCTCACTCATGACTTGTCCATTGGTGAAAAAAGGATTTGAACTGGTTGAGGATGTGACTTTCAAATACCCACCAGCACTCGTTTCAGCGATTACATTTAAAGCAACCGCTTTAGTATATGAAATTGAATTATATAAATTAGGATCCATTTGTTCAATATAATTGATAAATGTTTGGTCAATGATATTCGTATGAATCGTTGTATTAGAAGCCTGATCATAGGAATAAATGATAGGATCGGTGATGAAATCACCTGTGGTATCTTGGTTAAATTGTTCAGATCTTCTAGCAAAAATATCGGTTGCTACCGTCTGATTAATACTCACGGGATATCCTGCCAAGGTATCACTTTGCATTTTGTTCACGTAACTGGTCATTCCACCTGATAATGATAAAACAAGTGCAATTCCAATAATCCCAATACTTCCTGCAAGTGCAGTAATCAAAGTTCTGCCTTTTTTAGTCAACAAATTCTTAAAACTGGTTTTCAATGCTGTCATATAATTCATTGATGTCTTTTTGTTGAGCAATTTATCGTTTTTCTCATCAAGATGTGAAATGCCGACTGGTCTTGTATCTTCAACGACTTTGCCATCGACTAGTCGGATGATCCGATCAGAATATTGATTTGCAATTTCTGAATTATGGGTTACCATGATCACAAGTCTATCTTTGGAAATGACTTGGATGAGTTCCATGATCTGTTGACTGGTTTTACTGTCTAGAGCTCCTGTAGGTTCATCAGCTAAAAGGACCATCGGATTATTCACAAGTGCTCTAGCAATCGCAACCCTTTGCATTTGTCCACCTGAAAGTTGATTGGGACGTTTGTTGATATGATCTTCCAACCCAACTTCAACAAGAACTTTGACTGCTCTTTCATGTCTTTCTTTGGCAGAAACACCTGAAAGTCTTAATGCCATTTCAACATTATCTAAAACCGATAAATGGGAAATCAGATTATAGTTTTGAAAAACAAAGCCAATGGTTGCATTTCGGTAAGCATCCCAATTGGTATCTGTAAACTCTTTTGTGGATTTGGAATCAACCAAAAGATCACCACTTGTATAGCGATCAAGTCCTCCAATGATATTAAGTAATGTCGTCTTTCCACTTCCGGATGCTCCTAAGATAGCAACAAATTCATTTTTCTTAAAATTGATGCTGACTCCAGCAAGTGCTGGAAAAGCTTTTCCGGCTACATCATAGTATTTGGTAATATTTTTTAGTTCTAGCATGGGTATCCCTCCATTTAATCAAGCCTATTTTACATGAATCCAGAGAAAATATAAAAAGGTTTACCTTTTCAATTTAAATATGGTTGAAATCACATAAAAAAAACCGAATTCAAGCGAATTCGGTTATTTAATAGCTAATGTAGCAATGAAGGTTTTAATGTGTTTGTCTAAAAACTCATTTCCAAACATATCCTCATAAAACCCATGAATGGAGAACCCAGCAGCAATCTGTCCGCCAATCTGGTCATCTAAGGAATGTCCAAATTCAAGGGGTTCTTCTTTTTCGATCAGTTCTTTGATTCTTTCTTCAGGCAACTGTCCTAAATCAGAATAGGGAATACTGTACTTAGTAATTAAGGATTGATCTTTTTCCCATGCTGTATAGTCATAAATGAATAAAACTGGGTTACAGAATCCTGCAAGCATTCTTCCACCTTTCTTCAAGACACGATAAGCATGATTCCATACTGGTTTGATATCATCGACAAAGAGATTGGAAACCGGATGAAAGATTAGATCAAACGATTCATCTTCAAATACGGATAGATCTCTCATATCTCCTAGAACTGTCTTGATTTCAAGATATTCTCTTACTGCAACGAGTTCATCCTGTTTAAGTTGATTGGGGCTGTTATCAAGTAAAGTCACATGTCCGCCAGCAGCAGCCAAAATAGGGGCTTGCTGTCCGCCACCGGATGCCAAACAAAGGATTTTCTTACCTTTGATGCCATCATACCAATCCATAGGAACAACAATGGTAGGTGTTAAGACAAGTGAGACTATGCCTTTTCTTGCTTTTTCGATGGTTTCATGATCGACAGGTACTGTCCAGACGTTTTCCTGCTCGACTTCATGGTCCCATGCTTTTCTATTATGTTTTGCGATATCCATGATTCACCTCTATTTAAATATTCTTCTAATTAGATTTTCTTTTGCTTTGGTGTATGGGGGATATGCCAATGGCGGATCTGCCAGTACACTCTTTTTAACATAAGCTTTTGAGTTTGAAAAAATCTCAAACGATGACTTACCGTGATAATAGCCAATACCACTTGCTCCAACACCACCGAATGGTAAGTTGGTATTGGTAAAATGCATCACTGTATCGTTGATAGCTCCACCACCAAAGGATAGGCTACAGAAAACTTTCTTCTCAAGTTCAACATTTTGTGTAAACAAATATAGTGCCAATGGCTTTTCTTTTGTTTTCAAAGTTGTTATGACATCTTCAATTTTGTCGTACTTAAGAAGTGGAAGGATCGGACCGAAAATTTCATCTTGCATTACCGCATCATCCCAAGTAACATCTTTCATGATGGTTGGACCAATATAGAGTTTGTCTTTTGAAACATGATTTCCTAAAACCACTTTATCTTGGTCAATCAATTTCACAAGTCTTTCAAAATGAGCATTGCTCACTATGTGTGTGAAAGCATCCTGATTCTGATACATCGTTTCAATCACCTTTTTTAGTGCATATGCAAATCGTTCATAAATCTTAGAATGTACATAGATATAATCTGGTGCGATGCATGTCTGTCCAGCATTGATGAACTTACCGAATGCGATACGACGTGCCGCAACTTCAATATTGGCTGACTCATCGACAATCGTTGGACTCTTTCCTCCAAGTTCCAATGTCACAGGTGTTAAATGCTTTGCTGCAGCTTCATAAACGATTTTCCCAACTCGGGTACTGCCTGTAAAAAAGATATGGTCAAATTTATGTTTCAGAAGTTCAGAGGTCACCAGATAATCACCATTGACCAGATAGACATATTCAGGATCAAAGGTTTCATCCATCATCTTTTTCAAAACCTTTCCGGTTTCACTGGTGAACTCACTAGGCTTAATCACTGCTGTATTCCCTGCAGCAATCGCACCAATCAATGAAATGGATAGTTGTATGGGCCAATGATCAAAACATTTCCCAAAGGTTCCAATGTAATATAGGATTTCGTGAAGAGCTGAAAGATTGGCGTTCTGACTTGTTTCTTTTTCATCCATTTCTTGAGTTTTTTCATGGCATTCGTCAAAGAAGCCAGACAAAACCCGATTTCTGTAGAAAATGCTTCATACGTTGATTTATTCAAATCTTTGTTCAAAGCATTTGAAATCTCCTTTTCATACTTCAAAATTGCTGATTTTAGTTTTGATAATTGGTTATATCTGAATGCATAAGATTTGGTTGCATCTGATAGAAAATAAGATCGTTGTTTTTCAATCATTGCACTGATCATGATTTCACCTCGTTGTGTTTAAAATATATGGTGACAGTCGTCCCTTCTCCTATTTTACTATCAATTGCATAGGTTGCATGGATTTTTCTTAGAATGTCAAACACGATTTGCATACCAACACCGCTACCCTTTTGATGGAACTTTTGTGCGCTTGGATTGCGATAAGGTCCTTGTTGAATCCTCTCAATCGTAGCAGAATCCATGCCAATTCCTTCGTCATTAACGACAAGTTTATTTTCTTTTTCGCTCAATATGACATGAATCCTCTTGTTTGGCTTACTGTAGTAATATGCATTAAATAAAAGATGCTGAATCAATCGAATAATATCTTTATTTGTAATATTCATCACAAGTTTATCAATTTTCTCAACCACTTGGATTTGCTTAGTTGCAAATACTGGAACTAATTTTTGGACTTGCTCATGAATCAAACTTCCAATATCTTGCTCATTTGCCAGTTCTTCTTTATCAGTAGCAATTAATTTTGGTATCAATGTTTCAATAGACTGAATTTCATCGAGTAAATCCTGATTGATTTGTTCATCAAATGATAATCGATGGTTTTGAATGCCTTCTAAATAGGATTTCATAATCGTAAGCGGTGTTTTCACATCATGAGCAAGAGTTTGCACATAATGAGATTGAAGTTTTTTTAGATCTGATTCATATTTGATTGAGTCAATGACTCTATCATTGATTTTCTTGATATCTGAAAACATGAAATGATCTTCCTGCCCAATTAAATTTAAGTCTTGATCCAATTTCCGATACTGTTCGTTTAGATAACGGTATAAAATCACGAATCCAAATATAAAGACAATTAACGAGAAAACATTGAACCAGAAAACACCCCAAGTCAGATCCTTTCCCAATTCTGAAGTCTGGTTATCAAGTGTCACACGCCCAAGAATCTGTCCTTGAGTACCCACAATATCCAATAAAGTATGACTCTTGGGTAAAATCTGACTTTGGTAGAGAATATTGCCTTGAGGATCATAATAAATGATATGTACACCCTGCGTATGTTCATAATGTTCCACATAAGTGATTGATGTATCAATGTCCTCCATTTGAATGAAATGAGACATGATACTTAAAAACGCATCTTGTTGACGTTCTATTTCTCTGTTATATTGGATATTTGCAAATATATAAAGTCCGATATTTGATGCCAGTAAAAGTCCTGCAAACAAAACAGCAAAAAAACGAACCATTCGATGCTTAAAGAACTGACTAAAACTAGTCATTAAGTTCACCTACAAACTGATAACCTATGCCATAATGTGTTT
>QKIB01000152.1 GCA_003249785.1 Acholeplasmatales bacterium | reverse complement strand
AGCAAGATCATAACGACGACGTTCAAAAAGACGCATTCTGATAAATTCTCTCGCAGCTTCAGCAGGTACTTTTTCACCCTGTCTTAACTTCGAATAGAGATCGACGATCGCTTCATCTGAATTTTTGGTTTCGTCTTTATCAAAAGTAGCATCCATGTAAACGGATTTGCCAAACACTTCATAAATATCCTTTTTCTTCGATAAGCCCAAAGCACGCATCATCGTGGTCATTGGAACTTTCTTAGAACGGTCTAGCTTGGCATACATAATATTTTTTGATCCAAGTTCATATTCAATCCAAGCACCACGTGTTGGGATAACTTGAGCCATGAATTTAACCTGGTTTAATTTCTTGTCTAGTTCACTTGTAAAATATGCGCCGGATGAACGGATGATCTGTGAAACAACAACACGTTCAGCGCCATTAATGACAAAAGTTCCTGACGGAGTCATGAATGGGATTTCACACATGAGTACGACGTTTTCTCGTACTTCGCCGGTGACGGCATTTTCAAGTTTTACACGAGCAGAGAGTTGTTTAGCGTAGTTGACATCTCGTAATTTCGATTCCTGTTCGTCATATTTGGGTTCCGAGAGGAAGTGTTCCTCAAAATATAACTTCAAGTCGCCATTATGTCCTTCAATGGGCGAAATATCTTCTAATAGTTCTTTTATACCTTCATCGATAAACCATTTAAAAGATTTGGTTTGAATCTCGATGAGGTCCGGTAAATCAATGTCATAACGCATTCTAGAATAATTTCTGCGTTCTGCTTTTTTACCGTATTTGACGCTCCGATATCCCATAATCCACACTCCTATCGTATTTGGAAATCATGATTAAATCTGTGTTTAATATGTAATATTAGTTAAAGAAAACCAATGTTTATGCATTTAACAATATTATCATAGGTTTTGTAAATAGTCAATGAAAAAAATTACTTTTGCGCAAAAAGAATCCAATAACCCTTTTTTTTCTCCAAAACTGTGCAATTGTGGTAAATTTGTTCCAAATGTGCCACAGAGGATGGTGCGCCTTGTTTTTTCTGGATGACCGCAAACAAAAGACCACCTTCATTCAAGTTGGTATATGCATCTTCATAGAGTTTGAAGACGGTTTGTTTACCAGCTCTAATCGGTGGGTTGGTAACAACCACATCGCTTTTGATTTGGACATCAGAAAAAAGATTGCTTAAGCCAATGGTGACATTCTCGATTTTGTTTTCTTTTTGATTCGAATGGGCGAGATCAATCGCTCTTTCGTTGACATCGTAAAGATAGACATGTTTATCCGGATACTTCTTTGCTAAATATAAACCGATTGGTCCATATCCGCATCCCATGTCAATGATCGTTTGATGTTTCGCATCAAGTTCAATCGTTTCCAGTAAAACCCGCGTGCCAAAATCAAGACCATCTTTGCTGAACACACCGCGATCGGTGTGAAACTTGAAAGACAAATCCTTGATTTTGGTTTCATAGGTCTTAAGTTCGTGATCGAGCTCAGAATCGTTTAAAAAGTAATGACTCATTGGGCCCCCTCAATACAGCGAAAAAACCCGAGAGGTTTTCCCAGGTTATCTTACGCATGAATTAGAAACTATTTGACTTCAACAGTAGCACCTGCATCTTGAAGAGCGGTCTTGATTGCTTCTGCTTCCTCTTTCTTAACGTTTTCCTTGATTAATGCATCAGGTGTTTCAGTCAGTGTCTTCGCGTCAGCTAAGCCCAAGCCAGTCTTTTCACGAACCACTTTGATGACTGCAATTTTGTTAGAACCGAAGTTCTTAAGGATGACGTTGAATTCTGTCTTTTCTTCTTCAGCTGCTGCTGCTGCGCCTGCTGCTGGAGCTGCTGCAACTGCAGTTGGGTCGATACCGAATTCTTCTTTCAATCCATCAACTAATTCTTTGATTTCTAATAAAGTCATTTCTTTGAGCGCTTCAATAAACGCTGCTTTTGTTAATTTTGCCATTTTTAATTTCCTCCTAAATTATGCTTGTTCACTAATCATGTTAAGACCAACTGCAAGTTCGCGAACTGGTGTCAACATACCTACTGCCAACATGGTCAGTAAGGTTTCTCTTGATGGTAATGTTGCTAATGCGCTGATTTGTTCAACGGAAGCGACTTTCCCCTCGACAATACCGGATTGGATTTTGACTACTTTGTTGTTTTTAGCAAATTCGTAAACGATCTTTGCTGGTGCAACAACATCTGAATAACTGATTGCCAATGCTTTAGCACCCGTCAGGGTATCAGCTAATGCATCATATCCAGCGGCAATCGAAGCTCTTTTCGAAATGTTGTTCTTGTAGACGGTAACGTCACAATCTGCTTCTCTTAACTGGCGACGGAGCTCTGTGAACTGAGCAACAGTCAAACCAGGATAATCGAAGGCAACAACGGTTGTAGCACGTCCAAGCTTTTCACTTAATTCACGTACAGCTTCTGCTTTACGTTCAATGACTGCTTTTAGCATGAATATGCCTCCTTCTAAAATAAAATCTCTCTCATGCACAAAGACAAAAGAGAGAATAATCGAATGATTTGTTCACCTCGGTAGGGAATTAAGCTTGCGCACCTACTGTCTTTGGCTATTGAATTAAATAGTGATTAACGTCCTCTCAATGATTCTTCATCGAGATGGATGCCAGGTCCCATACTTGAAGTCACAGTGATGCTCTTCATGTAAGTTCCCTTGACGGTTGTTGGTTTGATACGAACGAGTTGATCATAAAGTGTTTTGACATTTTCCTTCAGCTTGTCTGCTGCAAAGGATACACGACCGATAGGTGCGTGAATGTTACCGACTTTATCAACGCGATATTCGATTTTACCATTTTTAATTTCATGGACTGCTTTTTCAACGTCCATGGTGACTGTACCTGTCTTAGGGTTTGGCATTAAGCCTTTAGGTCCTAAGATACGACCTAATTTACCAAGTTGTCCCATCATATCTGGGGTAGCAACCATCACATCAAATTCAAACCAACCGCCTGCGATTTGTTGAATTAGATCTTGTGCACCTACGAAATCAGCGCCAGCAGCTTCTGCTTCTTTTGCTTTTTCGCCTTGTGCGATGACTACAACTCGGGAAACCTTGCCGGTACCGTGTGGTAACACGATCGCGCCTCTTAAGTTTTGTTCTGCTTTTCTTGGGTCAAGATTTAAGCGGAACGCTGCTTCAACTGTAGCATCAAACTTAACGAATGAGGTCTTTTTGACGAGCTCAACAGCTTCGTCAACAGCATACTTCTTTGAACGATCAATGAGTTTTGCTGCCTCAAGGTATTTCTTTCCTCTTTTCATATTCTTCCTCCTAAAATGTGGTCTAGCGGGATATCCTCCCACAATTTAGATAGCTAACGATCTAAATTAGTCTACTACTGTGATACCCATATTGCGTGCAGTACCTTCGATAATTTTCATTGCTGCTTCTACAGTGTACGCATTTAAGTCAGGCATCTTTCTTTCTGCAATTTCTCTTACTTGTTCACGAGTAACAGTTGCAACTTTTTCTTTTTTAGCATTGCTTGATCCTGATTTGATGTTTGCTGCTTTCTTAAGTAAGTCGCTTGCAGGTGGGGTTTTGGTTACAAATGAGAATGTACGGTCATCATAAACCGAAATCACAACTGGAATCACAAAGCCCATTTGGTCCTTGGTTGCTTCGTTAAATTGTGAACAGAATGCTGGAATGTTTACCTGTGCTTGACCAAGTGCTGGACCGACTGGTGGCGCTGGATTTGCTTTCCCTGCTGCAATCTGCAATTTAACAACTTTTACAACATTTTTTGCCATGAGACACAACCTCCTTCTTTACATAAGTATGTGGTATGAATCAATTCTTCCACTATGGTGTGTTTTCACACGCGATATTATTCTATCATTAAGGGTATGCTTTGTCAATAAAAAACTTTGGCTTTTATCTGATTTTCGCACCGAATGGAAAGAGTGCAAGCATCGAGAGCTTAAGCCATTGAACAGCAAATGGAATTCCGATGAGCGTGAGCGCATAAACAATGGCAACACTGATATAGCCTAAAGCCATTTCCCAACCGAAAAAAACTGCCCATAAAATATTGGCAATCGGATGCTTCCCAAAATCAGAATCAACATTCTGTCCAAATGGGAAAAGCACGAGTTTTGCGAATTTAAAGCATTGTAACCCAAAGGGTATCCCAATAATGGTTGCTGACAATAAAAGGCCTAGAATAAGCCATAAAACTGCTGCAATGAACCCTCCGAAGATAAACCAGATGATATTTCCGATCATTCTCATATCATTCACCTCTTTAGTTTCATTTTACCATAAAAAAATGCTCGACTCGAGCATTATTTTATCAATTAGAATCCGCATTCACCATGATCGTCACATGCAGCTTCTGCATCGCCGTCTTCAAGGGTTTCAATGGGATGGTCCTCGGACCAAATCTGTTCAAGTGCACGTTCGAAATAATCTTGTTGTTGTGCGCCTGAAATTCCATATTTTCTGTTTAAGACAAAGAATGGAACGCCTTGAACACCAAGTTGTCTAGATTCAAGTTGTTGATCACGAACGAGATCTGCATATTGATTAGATTCCAAAACTTTTCTTGCTTCTGCGCCGTCTAAACCAAGTTCTGATACAAGGTTGACAAGTGTATCAACATCCGCTAAGTTCATGCCGTCTGTGAAGTATGCTTTCATGAAACGGTTCGTTACTTCGTCTTCTTTTCCAAATGTATTTGCCCACTTGGCAATGCGATGTGCATCAAAGGTGTTGGTCATCTGGATGATGTCATAACGATAAGTTAACCCAACAGTTTTCGCATTCTGAGTGAATGCATCAAATCTTTGTTTTGCACCTTCAACAGTTGTTCCGTGACCTTGGGCAAAACTTTCATATGCTGTTCCCTGCATCACTTTAGGTGCATTGGGATTAAGCTGATAAGCTTTGTAGATGACTTCTACTTGATTCTTGTGTTTAAACTTGTTTAATGCATTTTCAAATCTTTTTTTGCCAATGTAGCAAAATGGACAAGCAAAATCTGACCAAATTTCAATTTTCATAAGATATTCCTCCATCTATTTCCTTTGGTAGTATAGCATGTTAAGACGTGAATTTCACCTATTTTGATTAACATTTTTTATTTTTTTAAGTAATTATGGGATTTTTAAGGTGTTTTTGTTTGCAGTTTGAAAGTTATCTATTAAAATGAGGGTGGAGGTCTATTCTATGTCACAATATCACAAAAACGATGTTATGCACTTTACTGAAGTCACCTTGCTCATCAGAAGTTTCAAAAGGTCTTTAGAATTCTATGTGGATATTTTAGGGTTTTCTGTGCTTTCAAAAGAAGCGCATCAAATGGTTCTTTCGGCCAATGGCAAGGACCCTTTAATTACCTTGATTGAAGACCGTAATGCACTCGCTCCCAACATCACATTGGGTCTTTATCATTTTGCATTGCTTGTTCCAAGTAGAAAGACGTTTGCTGAAATGATCTACAAAATTGCTAATCATCATTATCCCATCTCAGGCATGTCTGATCACGGCGTGAGTGAAGCAATCTACTTAGATGATCCCGATGGTAACGGGATTGAGATTTACTGGGATAAACCGATTGAAAAATGGCCCTATGAAAACAATGAACTTAATATGTTCACAGAACGTATCGATTTGGATGCTGTCATGAGTGAACTCAATCAAGATGAGATCACAGAGCATATTCACCCCGAAACTATTATGGGTCATCTTCATTTCTATGTTGATGATTTGGAAAAAGCGAAAGCATTCTATAGTGATGTTTTAGGTTTCCAAGTCATGATGAACTATATGCAATCCGCT
This sequence comes from Acholeplasmatales bacterium, assembly GCA_003249785.1. Lineage (GTDB taxonomy): Bacteria > Bacillota_I > Bacilli_A > Acholeplasmatales > Acholeplasmataceae > Peloplasma. The sequence continues at coordinate 1,225 of QKIB01000152.1, read as the reverse complement.
TTATTTGTTTCTGATGGTGGTTATCATCACCATTTGGGATTAAACACCTGGAATGGAAAAGCACCACTAAACAGTAAACGCCAAATCGGACTTAAAGCTTATACTTTGGTACTACCTGAAGCACATTATCTTGAATTCATGCGAAGACTTCAAGCTCATCATGTGCCACTCATGATTGAGGATGATAAAAAATATATCACAGATATTCTCAATCAAAAATTATGGATTGAAGTTAAATAAAAAAGCGCCGAGCGCTTTTTTTTATAATTCTTTGATTTGAGTAACATCGAGTTCGGTTGGTGTTGCACGTCCGAACAGATCCAAGTCGACAATCAGTTTTTCCTGATCGTTATCCACTTGAACAACTTCACCCTTAAGTCCCAACCATGTGCCGTCGATGACTTCAACCATCTTGCCAATCAAATGATCATAAGTTGGCTTGCTGATGATACCGATCTTAAGTAAAATCGCATTGATTTCATCTGGTGCGAGTGGAACTGGTTTGGTTCCTCCACCGGAGGATCCCAAGAACCCTGTGACACGTGGGGTATTTCTTACGACGAACCATGATTCGTCGGTGACAATCATTTCAACAAATACATATCCTGGAAAAAGTTGTTTAATTTTTTCTTTTTCCTTGCCGTCAGCTTTTTTTTCTATGACGGTTTCTCGATGATTCTAAAGATGTAATCGGACATCCCCATACTTTCAACACGTCGTTCCAAGTCAACCTTGACGGCATTTTCATACCCTGAGTAGGTCTGAATGATATACCATCTCACAGTTTGACTCATAGAATACCACCTAAGAGACGGAGGATCAGCATATCATAAAGCAACAACATGCCGGTTAGAATGAATAGGAAAATCAAGACGCGGACCGCATGATCCAAAAACTTGGGCCATGTTGGCCATGTGATCTTCTTCAGTTCTGGAAGCGATGGCAAGAAGAATGGGTAAATAACGAGTAACAGACCGAAAACGGAAATGACGAACAAGACCCATGCGAAGATGATACCGTTGTTGCCTTGACCTAAGATTGGAAAATTGGAATTGATCTGTAAGAGTGTACTACCACTGATGATCATCATAGATAAGGCACCAGAAATGGTTGCTAAGATACCAAGTAATAAATTTTCCCATTTATACTCGGTCGTTAAGACTTCTAGTAATTTAGATTTTTGTTCAGTAGGTTTTTGTTTGATTGCCATAATAGCCTCCTATTT
>QKIB01000002.1 GCA_003249785.1 Acholeplasmatales bacterium | reverse complement strand
CTTCGAAATCTTTTTGTTCATCAACCGAACTGTTATGATTATGGATTATTTTGAGTGACACATCATTTTCAACGGCACTGATAATATCATCTTCAATAATCTCAAGCCCCTCATCAATAAGATTTTGCTTAATGACCTCTCTTTTCAGTCGTTCAAGTTCTTCTTCATTGGCCCATTGTGGTTCATTTTGAACTTCATTCTCCTCCATCTCGAGGAGTGATTTTATTTTTTCTATTTCATTAAGATCAAGAATTTCATTCGTGTAAAGTTGAGGTTTTTCGTTATCCGAAGAAGATATTTCTTCAGATTCCTGATCTTCTCCCTTACTTTTAAGGCTTTCAAGAATATTTAAAATTTGGGAAGGAAGAAAAGGTTTTTTGACGATTTCATCGATAAAGTCTGATTGGAAATCCGATTTGCTGCTCAGAAGTACTATTTTGTCTGCAGGGAGAGCTTTGATATCTTGTTCAGAAAGAGATGTAAAAATTATATCATCGATAAAAATAAGATCATACTTATAATTCCCGATTTTCTCTATTGAAGAGACTTCGGTAAGCTCAATAGCATTCTGTCGCGTACACAGAGCGATAAGCCTTGAGACGACAGGATTTGTATTTATGAGTAGAATCTGCATACTTTTTTGTCCCTTTCTTGTGATAATAGATTCATTATAATCAAACCTAGATTAGGTTTGGTTTTGTTTAGAGCGCTTTAACCAGCTCCATAAATGTCTCACCTCGATGCTTATATGACTTAAACTGGTCAAGACTGGCTGCAGCAGGTGAGAGTAGAGCAATTGAGTCAAGTGTATGGACTTTATTGATCGCTGCAACGGCTTTGTCAATTGTTTTGCCTTCTAGGGCTTTAATGCCAAATGTGTTTGCTAGCTGCAAAAGCCTGTCATTATTTGCCCCAATTGTGTAGATTACTATGTCAATCTCTTTCATTAGCTCAAACAAGGGTGTAAGATCTACACCCTTGTCATCACCTCCAAGAATAAGATGTATCTTTCGATCGCTGAATCCTTTGATCGCTTGAATTGTCGCATCAAGATTGGTTGCTTTGGAATCGTTGATCCAAAGACGTCCTTGAACATCTTTGATCTCTTCTTGGCGGTGTGCATCAAGCTTGAAAGTATTGATCAGATTATAATCGGTTTCGTCAAAGAGGACTTTGGTAATGGCAAGTGCCAAGAGAGCATCTTGTATAAAAGCACCTCTAAAAGCCAGTTTGTTTGCGTCAAGTTCAAAATAGGTTTCTAAAAAGGTGTTTTCATCATACTCAACGACATAGGCATTGGTTTGTGGAATATTGAGTCCTTTAGGGATAAGTGCCAATTCCCCTTCTTTCATTGTTTTTAAGGGTGCAAGTTTGTCTGCTTCATAGCCTTGGGCAGTTTCATGCCAGTCAAGGTGGTCTGGTGTGATGGGAAGAAGCAAGTAAATATTGGGTGAAGCTTTATGGGTGTGATGCAGGGTAAAAGAACTGGTCTCTAGTACCCAGATCGGTGCATTGTGATCAAGGTCGGCTAGTGGTGTACCAATATTCCCGCCAGAAACAGCACCGCGTTTTGAAAGTAGATGTGTGAGCATCTGCGTGGTCGTGGTTTTACCGTTCGTTCCGCTGATCCAAATGCTAAAAGGCATTACATCGGCAAAATAGTCATACTCGCTTAAGAGGTTTTTAGCCGATTTGATCAGTGGATGGTTTGGTTTAAGG
>QKIB01000015.1 GCA_003249785.1 Acholeplasmatales bacterium | reverse complement strand
GTTGGCAGATGATGCCAAAACGTCCAATGACATGGATGAATTTGTCAGATACCAATCAGTTGCTTATCAGAAACTTGACCAGATTGAAACCACAGACTACACATTTCATATTTATCAAGTGATTGCGCAGACCAATGATACCTATATCAACCAATTTTCTGTGTTTGTCGTGCCAAAGTCTGATGTTATGCATGCAACCACATTAGATGACACGAGTGATGAAACAGGCATCGTTCTAACAAATACTGGGAACAATGAAATCCTTTATCAGACCTCTACAGATGACAATTACACAACCTATGCTGTTAGTTATGGAATTGAGAAAATCGGGTTTTATTATTATGCCGTTCCCCTCACTGAGTCGTATCAACTCGAGATGACACTTGTTGATTATCAAGACCAAACCATCTTATCACAAACCGTCAATTTCACCTACATTGCGTACGATCCCAATCAACTCGGTTCATTGACTTTAGGGTATACAGATGATGAAGTTGCCAACTTACTCAATTTAGGCGCTTATGTTCAACCAGTATTATTCCAAAACATTACAATCTATTTGGTAATTGATATCGTAGTTGGTGCGCTCATTCACTTTCTGCTTAAGAAAAAGATACTGATCAAATAAGGAGATCTTATGAAACATTTCAGAACAAAAAAAGGAGCCAATGAATGGCTTTCGGAAGTTGAATTTCAAAAACCAGTTGGACAACCTGTTGTTATTGAAGTTCAACCCAATGATTTAAAACAAGAAATTATCGGATTTGGAGGTGCATTCACTGAAGCATCTGCTTATAATCTGCTACGCATAGGTAAAGCACAAAGACATAAAGCGATTGAAGCTTATTTTGATCCTGATAAAGGTTTGGGTTATACCATTGGTAGAATATCGATTCATGGTTGTGATTTTTCTTTGGGCAGTTATCTTTATATTGATGATTATGATGATGAACTGAAGACATTTGATATATCCAGAGATCAGAAAATCATTGATTTAATCAAGGATGCAGAAAAAATTGCCAAACAACCTATTCAAATTCTGGGATCACCATGGACACCACCTTTTTGGATGAAGGACAATCATTCACCCATTAAGGGTGGTCATTTACTTCCCCAATATTATCAAACTTGGGCTGACTACTTTGTTAAATTTATTGATGCCTTTCAGGGTAAAGGGGTTTCTGTGTTTGCAGTAACGGTTCAAAACGAACCAGCTGCTGTTCAGCGTTGGGATTCATGCATTTATTCGAATGAACAAGAAAAAGCATTTGTTAAAGTCTTGGGACCAACTTTGGAAAAAGCAGGTTATCGGGACAAGCATATCTACATTTGGGATCATAATCGAGATCTCATGGTTGAACGTACAAAGGCTGTATTAAGCGATCCAGAAGCTAGAAAATATGTTTATGGAACTGCATTTCACTGGTATGAAAACGAACAATTTGATGAAGTAAGAAAGACACATGACCTTTATCCAGATAAGCACCTTCTGTTTACAGAAGGTTGCCAAGAAGGAGGACCTCATTTTGGTGAGTATCAAGTTGGAGAACGTTATGGAAGAAACATGATCCATGATTTAAGAAATTATACTGAAGGATATATTGACTGGAATCTGTTTTTAGATGATACAGGTGGCCCCAATCATGTCAACAACTTATGCTCCGCACCAATGATGATTAAGATCTTCCATGAAGAGTTGATCCAAATGCCATCGTATTACTACATAGGACATTTTTCCAAATTCATCAAGCCCAAAGCGAGACAAATGGCATCCGAGGGTACCGATGCTTTACTGTATGTCGCTTTCTTAAATCCAGATGGTAGTCAGGTCATCGTCATCCAGAATCAATCCGACAACGCCATTGATACTTATATCAATGGGATGAAAGAATCCATCTCCATGATTGTTGATGCTCATAGTATCTCAACACTTATCTTATAAAAAACCAATGGATCGCAGCTTCTGCGGTCTTTTTATTTTCAATTTTAAAAAATTTATGAAAGCCCTTTACTTTATAAACAGACTCCGTTATAATGAAATTAGGAAACCGATTTCCAGAGGTGGAGAGACTCTATGAAAAAAAGAAGTGAACTGACAAAAAACGACGGCTATTATTTTCCCATGTTCAATACCAAGGGCATGCGGTCATCTATCACTCCTTTTTTTGGTGGTGATGTCAAACTGGACTATCATCACTATGCACTAGAGCCTACAACAGAAGTTGATCTTTATAATAACATTTTCTCGCGAAATGTCATTTTTGACATTGACGGAAAACTATATTTTCTCAATGGGCAGACTGCACTTCAACAACATGATCATTTGGTCTATGAAACGGATTTGCTGTTTCAAAAAGTCATAAGAACAAGCAATCGTTTTAGCATTGAGACACGTTCATATGTCGCACTCAATGAAAATATTGAAGCACATGAAATCATCTTTACCAATACTTCTAAAAAAGCATTTTCTTTAAAAGTTACAACAGCAATTCCTATATACGCAAGAAGTGCTGACAACTTAAGAGACCACAGACAGGTCACCTCACTACTCAATCGAATCGAAGTTGTCAATCAAGGGATTTTGGTCAAGCCCACCTTATCATTTGATGAAAGAGGACATGTCGAAAATGAAACAGTTTATGGTGTTTTTGCACGTAGTGAACAATTAGCAATAGCAGGATATATTCCCACCCTCGATGATTTTATAGATGGTGGATCTCTTCATTTTCCTAAAGGATTGACTCACACAGTTCAAGAAGGCAGTCATTCTGAAGGCTATGAAGCGATAGGTGCCATACAATTTGAAAAAGTGTTGATCAATCCGGGAGAATCTATAAAGGTTTATCTAAACATTGGGATTCACCAAGATCAAAAAGAAGCAATTAAGGCACATCGTTCTTATTTGAATGCAGATCAATTTCAAAAAGGTTTAGAAGCATCATCAGCTTTCTTCAAGAACTATACGAATGGATTGAAATTTGCATTTGCAGATGAAAAAACAAGCAATCAACTCAGTTGGGTTGTTCTACAACCCATGCTTAGAAGATATTTTGGGAACTCCTATTTACCACATCATGATTATGGACATGGGGGACGTGGCTGGAGAGATTTGTGGCAGGATTTACTAGCCCTCATCATGATGAATGATAGCAGTGTCTATGATCTTTTATATAATAATTTCCAAGGCATTCGCATTGATGGATCGAATGCAACCATCATCGGTGATCAACCTGGAGAATTTAAAGCGGACAGAAATATGATCACACGTGTTTGGTCAGATCATGGTGCTTGGCCACTCTTAACGACCAAAATGTACATGGATGAAACCGGTGATTTGGAATTTTTACTCAAGAAACAAAACTATTTCACTGATCAATTTACACACTACACCAAACAAACCAGAAAGAAACCTGAATCGACCATCTTGAAAGATGTACGCAATGAAGTGTATCGAGGGACGATTTTGGAACATCTGTTGCTTCAAAACCTTGTTGGACATCACAATATTGGTGATCATGGATTCGTGAAGCTTGAAGATGCCGATTGGAATGATGGGATGGATATGGCACATCATCAAGGAGAAACAATTGCTTTCACCCATATGTATGCCAATAATCTAAGAGTCCTTGCAGAACTTATTCGGCAGCTTCCGACGAGTAATATCGTTTTATTTGAGGAAATGCTCATGCTATTAGAAGCACATGCAGATCTTGAAGCATTCTTTGATCAAGTTGCTGATTTCAAAGGTGATCGAATCTGGATCAATCAAGTAGAGCTTGCAAACAAACTCGATCAGCTGGCAAAAGAGAGAATCTCCCTTCTCAACAAAGAAGCCTATTTCAATGACCAATATCAAAGTTATTTTGATGATGAAGGAAAAAATCCTGATCAAGGAAATACGATCAACTTAACAGGACAAGCGATTGCCTTGCTCAGTCAAACACCACTGAAGAAACAAGCTAAAAGGATTGCAATGAAAACCAAGTCAATGTTATTTGAAAAACAGGTCGGTGGTTATCATTTAAACAGCGATTATCATAAGGTTCTAACTCGCATGGGCAGAGCATATGGTTTTGCATATGGACATAAAGAAAATGGTGCGGTATTCTCCCATATGGTAATTATGTATGCTTATGGTCTTTACCAGTACAACTTAGTCAATTTAGGTAGAGAAGCAGCAATCACTTTACTTCTTCAAGCACAAAATCCCAAAAGCAAGGTTTGGTTGGGCATTCCAGAATACTTTACTGAAAAAGGGATTGGCATGTATCCTTATCTAACAGGATCAGCCAGTTGGTTACTTAAACTAATGCGAACAGAAGTCTTTGGATTATCCATGAATTTGGGAACACTAACATTAAATCCAAAATTGAGAAAATATGATTTTATTGATGGAAAAGCTTCCATCACCACCTATTTATTCAAACAAAAGAGAACCATTACATACATCAATCCGAACGGTTTGGATTATGAGAAATACCAAATTGATAAGATTCTAATCAACGATGTAGAACAAAGGAATAGTTTCAACAACCTAAATGGGGATGTAGAGGTATATTTGAATGAAAAATTATGAGACTTATGCCTTTTCGGGCACGGGTTATGAAAAACTTTTTGCTTATCAAGATTGGCGAATCGCGATGCTAAATTACATCGATGAATTGCATATTGATCAGATTAAGTATGTTGAATCTCATCGGAAAACCGATGAAGCGTTTGTTTTGCTTGAAGGGTCTTGCACATTGTTTCTTGCTAAAATGGAGGATCAAAAAATCATTGGATTTGATGCTGTTTCGATGAGACCACATCAAGTTTATAAGATTTATGCAGACATCTATCATACGCATACTTTATCAAAAGATGCCAAATTATTAATTATCGAAGAAGAAAGTACTTCTGAAGATAATTCACCAAAGATTATTCTTGATGATCATGAAAAAGAAATGCTGCTTGCAGCTTATCAGGAGATTCATCATGGCTTATAAATTATTATGGCAGGATCTGTTTGAAGCGGACGGATTACCAGATGCATCTATTTGGAATCTGGAAACTGGTGGACATGGCTTTGGTAATGGTGAACAACAATTTTATAGTGATCGAATGAAAAATGCATTTGTCAAAAATGGTATGCTTCATCTCGTCGCTTACAAAGAAGATTATCAGAACAAGCATTATACATCAGCCAAAATAACCACTGAAAACAAGAAATCTATCATGCATGGTCGGATTGAGGTTGTAGCAAAGATCCCTGAAGGTAAAGGTACTTGGCCAGCAATCTGGTTATTGGGCAATGATTTCAGAAAGATTGGATGGCCATTATGTGGTGAAATCGATATGATGGAACATGTCGGATCTAATCCAAATGTTGTCCATTTCTCCCTTCACTCCAAAACCAACCATTTTCAAATCAACAATCAACCAACCAAAGTTATCAATCAACAAGACATTCTTGGTCAATTTCACGAGTTCAGAATCGATTGGAATGAGAAAAGCATCAGTTTCTATCTCGACGGTAATCTTCAACAAACTTTTGAAAAACCAGAGCATGCATCCATGGAAAAGTGGCCATTCAATCAACCTTTCTATCTCATCATAAACGTGGCATTAGGTGGCACTTGGGGTGGAGATATTGATGATTCGATCTTCCCTGTTGTTTTTCAGATTAAATCCGTAAAAGTCTATGAAGGAAGTGTGTGAATTTGAATAAGAAAAGAACGATTTATGACATCGCCAAGGAACTCAAATTGGCACCTGGAACTATTTCAAAAGTCTTGAACAAGACGGGTAATGTAAGTGAAAGTACAAGAGAACGCGTCCTTTCTTACATCAAGAAGGTTGGTTATGTGCCAACATCCAGTGCACGTATGCTGAAATCGAAAAGAACCTATACAATCGGTGTGGTTTTCACTGAAGAATCAGAAATTGGACTCGAACACTCCTTTTTCTCAAGCATTCTTCAAGCCTTCAAATCTTATGTTGAAAATGAAGGTTATGAACTGTCATTCATCGTCAGAAAACTTGGTAAAAATCATCTTTCTTATTATCAATGGTGCATGAATAAAAGAGTTGATGGGGTTTACATTGTTGTTGGCGACATCAATGATCAAGGATTACATGAAATATTAGACAGTAAAATTCCAGCCGTTTCAACTGATATGTTCCTCCCTGGACTACATACTGTCGTTAGCGATAACGAACAAGGTATCAGAATTAGTCTTGAATATGTCAAGAATGTCCTGAAAAAGAAACATGTAGCAATGATTGGTGGCCCAGTCACATCAAAAGCTTTTGTCGAAAGATTGATTCACTTTAGAAAATATGTGGAAAAATATCAATTTGAAACAACAGAAGAAGATATTGTTCTCTCTGAAAGTTTCGGATTTACTGGTGGACTGAATGCAGTCCGCAAATTGTTAAATCAAACAGCTAAGAGACCAGAAGTAATCCTTGCAGCCAGTGATGATATCGCACTTGGCGTTCTTAAAGGTCTAAGAGATCTTGAAATCAAAGTACCTGAAGAAATTCAAGTGATTGGATTTGATGATATCGCATTTGCAAAACATTTCACGCCAGCTTTAACAACGATTGCACAAAATAGACATCTGCTTGGTGAAACAGCAGCTAAAATGTTGATCCAGCTTATGGAACATCCAGAACAACAAATTGATGAAGTCATTACACTTCCCGTTCAATTAATTGAAAGAGAAACGACAAAAAAATAAAAAATGGATAAAAATTGTTGAAAACGGTTCCACAATATGATATGATATTTATAGAACTAAAGGAAACCGATTTCCTAAATTGGCCATTTGTATATGACAACAAGCCTTCGCTTGTGTCATATTCTGGTATATAAAGAAACCGATTTCCGATATGGAGGATTTATGATTGATAACAAGCCTTATGCATACACCATAGATAATTATCAAAAACAAAAACCTTTTTCAAGCTTCTTGAGTGGAATCGCAGGCAAAATGGGGATTCCATTATGGTCTTTTTATGTCAATCGAGGCCAGTTGATTTCATCGTTTGGCATTCGTGACAAGAATAGTGCGATCATGGAATTTTTTCCTGCAAACAATGCCTATCATTATGTTTCGCGTATTGGCTTTCGTACATTTATTAAAAAAGATGGCAAAGTTCACGAGTTTTTCAAGGAACAAAATAACAACCAGAAACTGATTATTAGACAGGATCAGGTTTCTATTGAAGAATCAAATGAAGAGTTGGGATTGGTTGTCAAAATCACATATTTCACGCTTCCAAATGAACCTATCGCAGGTTTGGTCAGAAAAGTAGAAATAGAAAATACCGGAAAAAAGGCATCCATTGAAATCATCGACGGACTTGCTCAACTGATTCCCGCCGGTATCACCAATGATTCGTACAAAGCTGTATCTAACCTCATGCAAAGTTGGATGGACAACGTGCATGAAAAAGATTATATATTTTACAAATTAAGAGCTTCAACTGCTGACTCGGCTGAAGTGAGTGAAGTACATGATGGCAATTTCTATGTTGCCAAAGCTGATGTGAATCCCTTATTGATCAGTGACTACAAACTGATTTTCGATGAGGACACTTCGTTAGAAACGCCATACACTTTCATTCATCATCGTGTAGAAGAACTTAGGAAAATCAAACAGGTTCATGTGAATCAAGTACCTTGTGCCATGAGCGGATATACGTTTGAAGACTTCGACCAAACTACACTTTATAGCTTGATTGGATATGCTTCTGATAAAACCATCTTGGATGAAATTACAACAAAATTTGATGCATCTTATTTCAAGCAAAAAGAACAAGAAAATCTTGAACTGCATCAGTCGATGGTCTCATCCATTGAAACAAAGACCAATGAACCATTATTGGATGAATATTTCAAACAATGTTATTTAGATAACGTCTTGCGTGGTGGTGAACCTATGGTCATCGAGACAAAAGATGGTCAGATGGGCTATCACTTGTATTCGAGAAAACATGGAGATCTCGAACGTGATTATAACTTTTTCAGTCTTGAACCTGCATTTTATTCTCAAGGAAACGGTAATTTCAGAGACGTTTTGCAAAACAGAAGAAACGATTTATTCTTCAAACCGGAACTTGGAGATTTTAATATCTATCAGTTCGCATCGTTGATTCAAGCAGACGGGTATAATCCCTTAAGTATTGGTGGTGTAACCTTTAAGTTTGAAGGGCATATAGAACAAACGGTTTCAGCACTGCATGACATCTTGAAACGTGAATTCACACCCGGAATGATTGCTACAAAGCTTTTTCATGAACATATGGAGATTGAACCGACATTATCGGCCATCTTAAAAGAAAGCAAGGCAGTCATCAAAGCTGGATTCGGAGAAGGGTATTGGGAAGATCATTTCACATATCTTTTTGATTTGATTGATTCGTATCTCTCCATTTATCCCGATCATTTAGAAAACCTAATGTTCAATAAGAAAATCCCATTCTTTGTCTCACCTGTTTATGTATTACCAAGAAATCAAAAATATGTTTTAAGACCTGATGGCGAGGTAAGACAATATGGAGCAATCCATCATTATCACGACCGACATGATGGTTGGATGCAAAATGAAGATGGACTCATTGAGGTCAATCTTTTCGGTAAATTACTTACATTGATTCTGAATAAATATGGTCATTTAGACCCTTACGGTATTGGGTTATCATATGAAGGTAATAAGCCAGGATGGAATGATGCCATGAACGGGGTACCCGGATTGTTCGGGTCTGGTGTTTCTGAAACCATTGAACTTCAGAAAATTGTCAAATTCTTGACGCGTGTAGCTCAAGAGTATCCACTACAAAATGCAATTCTGTTACGCAGCACCGATCAATTGGCCAACCACTATCAAAATCTAAGTGCAGATAACGATTATGACCGATGGGATTTACGGATGAATCATCTGGAATCTTATCGAAAAGTGTTACAATCTGAACAAACGTTAGTCAAGCATAATTTGGAACATTTCCAGCCTTTGCTTGAAAAGATAACCTCTGAATTGGATGAAGCACTCAAGAAAGCGAAAGCGATTGATCCAATCTATCCGACTTACCTTACCTATGATGCTGTATCATATGAACCTGTCTTGGATGATAAGAAACAGCCGGTGATCGGAGAATATGGATTACCTTTGGTGAAAGTCACTGAATTCAAAGTATCAACACTTCCAAGTTTCTTAGAAGCACCAGCACGATACTTGAAATCGTTGAGCTCAACAGAAGAAGCCAAAGAGATTTATCAAGAGATCAGACGTAGCGGACTTTATGATCAAAAGCTTAAATTCTACCAGACCAGCAAATCTTTAGATGCTTACAGTAATGAAATTGGTCGTATCAGAGCATTCACACCAGGGTGGTTGGAAAGAGAATCCAATTTCCTACACATGACCTATAAATATTTATTAGGATTACTCAAGTCGGGTGTGTATGATGAATTCTTTGAAGAGATCAAAACCAATTACACCTGTTTCATGGATCCTAAAGTTTATGGACGGTCACCTATTGAGAATTCATCATTTCTAGCAACATCATCCAATCCTGATCCTAAAAAATGGGGACAAGGATTTGTATCAAGACTCTCAGGATCAACAGCTGAGATGCTCTCGATGTGGCGCTATATGTTCTTAGGTGATCATATCTTCTATTTGGAAAACGGTCAACTCGCCTTCAAGCTAGCACCGAAACTCCCCAAATCGTTCTTTAAGGATGGCATCGTCGAAACAAGGTTATTCAATCGAACGACCATTATCTATCATTTGCTAGATGAGATCGATACATATGATCCAAATTCATATATCGAGAAAATGACGCTTCATGCTGAATCCGGCATTTGTGAAGTGCAAGGAAACAAAGTACAAGGAAAGTGGACAAAAGACATCCGAAATGGTCATGTCTTTAAAATAAATGTCTATATTAGAGGAGGAAAATAAATTGAAAAAACGAATTATTGTTGTTGCACTCGTAGTGCTGTTTGGATTTGTTTTAGCTTCTTGTAAACAAGGAGTTACTCTAACAAGCATTACATTTAGCGGTGTAGATGATATTACAGTTGATTTTGATTCAACATTCAACGTTTTATCAGGCGTTACCGCAACAGGAAATGACGAAGTCGATTATACTTCAAGTATCACGTATACATCGATTGCGACCATTACAGATGATTTATTAGATACTAAGACACCAGGCACAGTACTTATTCGTTATGAAGTTGACGCAGAAGGCTTAGATTCTCCAGCTCAATACAACCGTTATGTTACTGTCAAGAGCCCACAAGCTGCTGAGGGTGAAATGCTTTTGAACCCAAGCTTCGAAGATGGTGTTGCTGGCTGGAATGACCCAAGCGTAGTTTACAATGCTGATGGTTCATCCATGGAATTATCTGCTGCAACTGATGGCGATCGTTCAGTATTACAAGCTGTGGTTGTTGCTGGATCAAATGCATACACACCTAGATTTGGACAAATGAATGTTCCATTCGAAATGGGTAAAACTTATGAAATCAGCTTTGATGCTAAATCAAGTGCAGCGAAGACAATTAACCTTAATGTAGGCGAACTTCTAAGTTCAGCTCCATGGTTCACTGACTTCAAACCTGGTTTAACCATTCACAAGATGATCACAACCGAATGGGCAACTTATTCATTTAAGTTCACAATGAACCTCGACAATCAACGTGGTGGTGTCTTATTTGAATTAGGTAAAATTGGTGAAGAACAAGTAGATGCTACAGTATTATTTGACAATGTTGCAATCGTAGAATCTACACCAGATGCTGATACAACTGCTCCAGAATTCAGTGGTGTTATGGATACGCTCAGTGTATTAATTGATGGTACTTATGATCCAATGAACGGCATTACTGCATTTGATGTTGTTGATGGTGATGTTACAGATCTAATCACTTATGTCATCACAGATGCAAGTGATAATGTTGTAACTACGATAGATACTAGTGCAGAAGCTACTTATACAGTGACATACACTGTTGAAGATGCTGCCGGTAACATCGCAACTGCTACAACTGTTGTTTCTGTTGTTGGATTGATTTTCCAAGACACGAACTTGGTTGCTGATCCAAGCTTTGAAACAGAATTTGACACAACAACTCCTGAATGGGCACTTTGGGTACAAGATTGGGGTACTGCTCCAGTTGTTACACCAACCTTAGATACAACTGCTGGTACTTATGCACTTAATATCGCAGGTGGTGGTGATGCTTCATGGGCTATCCAATTATTCCAAGATGGTTATATTACTCTAGAACAAGGTCAGACTTATAAACTTTCATTCACTGCAAATGCAAGTGTAGATCGCTCTGTTAGCGTAGCTTTAGGTTATGGCGATCCATGGGTAGAATATGGACGTTTGAATGGTATTGCTATTACAACAACTGATGCAACTTATGAATATCTATTTACAGTTACTCAGCCTACACATGATGTGAAATTAGTTTTCGAACTTGGTTCACAAACTGGTTTTGCTGATGGCGTTTTGACTTTCAGTGATGTTGCCCTTCAGGCACTTGATCAACAACCACTTATTCAAAATAGCGATTTCAATATGGTTATGGCTCCTTGGCAATCATGGGTTCAAAACTGGGGCGCAATTCCAAATGCGACTTTCGAACTTGTTAATGATGCACTCGTTATGACAACTGACATCGGTGGCGATGGTGGTGGTGCTTGGACAATTCAATTCAATCAACCAGGTATTGCTTTAGAAAATGGTAAGACATATACATTATCATTTGATGCAATGGCTTCAGCTGCAAGAGACATCAATGTCGCAATCTTTGTTCCTGCAGTTTATACTTCATACTTCAGACAAGATGCAATCATGCTCTCTGACACAATGACAACTTATAGTTATACATTTACTGTTACAGAAGCAGATTATGCAAACCTCTTGTTAAGCTTTGAAATGGGTTCAACAGCATCATTTGCTGCTGGTGCTGTCACTTTAGACAATGTATCGTTGATGGAAGATGTTGCTAGTGCACCAGAATTGATTCAAAATGGTACTTTCGATCAAGTTATGTATCACAATTTCTTCGATGAAAATGGTAACTCATGGGGTTACACAGCTGATGGTGTTGCATTTGTTGTTGACACTTTAGGTGGTGCTGCATATCAACCTCATTACTATTACATTATTGATTCACTAGGTGCTGGCAACTATACAGTAACCTTTACAATTAAGTCTTCAGTAGCACGTGATTTCAGATTCAATATCATTTTACCAGATGCTGGTTATGCTTCCATTCTTCCAGATACGAAGTATGATTTCTCACTCAATGCAGATGAAGTTACAGTTGTATCCATTGATTTCACAGTTGCTAATCCTTTGACAAATGTCAAGGTTGAATTAGACTTTGGTACGTTAGGTGATCCACTTGTATCACTTCCAGGTACATTTACACTTGAACATCTTCTTGTCTTCCAGAACTTCAATTAATAGGAGGAACTTATGAAGAAAATATTATTACTTTTAGTAGCCGTTCTATTTGCAGTTGGTATCTATGGCTGTAAAAAAGATGAACCTGTTGATCCAGGTACACAAACCATTGAACTGACATATGCTGACTGGGGCGATCAAGATTTCAATCAGCGCATGATTGATGCATTTATGGTAGAATATCCAAATATTCGTGTCACATTGCGTCAAGATATCGCTGGTAGTGGTGCTGAATTTACTGGTAATTTGATCACAGCAGCACAAGCAGGCTTATTGCCAGATGTCTTTGCAACAGATAATGTTCCAACCGTCATCAATGCCGGTTTGACACTTGATGTTGCGAGTATGTGGGATGCAGATCCTGAAACAGACTTGGTTTATGATAACATTGCTTTGACAGGCGTGTATAATGGACATAGATACGCTGTGCCATCATTCCAATTCTTAAAGGGCATTTTAATCAATCTCGATATTTTCCAAGCGGCTAATTTAACAACTGTTGATGGTTCATATCGTATTGATAATGATGGTTATCCAGTCAAAGACTGGACTCAAGACGAATTTGTTAATATTGCGAAAGCAATCAAGAATTTTGATCTTTCTAACCCACAAGATGTTGTTGTTGGTATGGATACTTGGTATGGTTCACCAGATTTCCAACAAGTTTGGCCAATGATGGACAATGCTGATGTTCAATATGATACATGGGATGGAACATCTTTCCATTACACATCTGCTGACTGGATTTATGCAATGCAACAAAAAGTAGAACTGCAAAAATTAACAGATGGCACAACAACACATTTCAACCAAGAAGATTTGGATAATAATCCAATACTTCAAGGTTACTTGATTCAAACTGGTGTTGCTGCAATGGATATTGAAGGCTCATGGCAATTTTGGGTTATCAATGCAGCTAAGACAGATAGCAATATCAATTTAGGCTTCTGGCCATATCCAAGCGGATCTGCTGGATTGTTCCCACCAACAATTCTGGATTATCAAGCAATTTCTTCACAAACAGAACATCCAGAAGAAGCATACTTGCTTGCTAAATGGATGACATTTGGACAAGATGGTTGGAACGCGCGTTTAGGTTTACTTGAATCAGACAGAGCAGATGCAATCGCTGCTGGTGAACTTCCAACACATTTGGATCGTTTCCCAGTTGCTGATTATCCAGGAGTTTGGGATAGAGTTTATGCGCTTATTGACGATATTGAAGGATTGAATTATACCCTTAATCGTATTGAGTATTCAAAACCAGACCTTGATAAGTGGCTTCCAGGTTATAAAGATTTCTGGGCATGGGCTTATGATCCAGAAAATCCATACAACTTCGACAACCTACTCATTGCTGGTTCCACCGCAGTACCAACATATGCTACACAGTGGGAAGCTAAAGCTAATCAGTTAGTAACTGAAGCAATGGCTACACTAGGAGCGGATTAATTAACACTTAATGGTTGAGGAGGGGAATCCTTCCCCTCCTTATACCATCTTAATAGAGGGAGGAATCATGAAAAAAATCATGGTGTTTTTTAAAAAAGGATTTGAAAATATGAAAAAGATATTTTTGAGTCTTACGACAAAAAAAGTGGTCATAATCTTTTTAGGTTTGATCTTAGTTCTCATCATTGGACTATCTTTTTTTAAGCAATCATCAGACGATACATATTATGATTCCACCGATTTAATGTACGGGTATCAAACAGAAACCGTCAGTACAGCTTTTTCTATTCCACAATATACTACGATCATGCAGTCTTATTTGAGTCAGAGTATCCAGGAAACAGGGATCACTCAAACAATTTATACAGGCGACATGAGTGGCTATGCAATTTCTGAAACAGATAGCGATTATGGCAGCATCGTAACAGATTATGTGACTCAAACGCATTTATCACAAGACGTTTATCTTTTAGATGAATCTCACGATGTGTCTTTTGTCAATACGAGCACTCAAGATGGTTTGTACTACCTGGCAATCGATTATTATGAACTTGATGCTTCGATTGATAACACTCAAATCAGCATCACCATCAATGGTGAAAACCCATTTTATGAAAGTCAAACTTTGGTTATGCCTTCAAAATGGGTTCTATCTTCTACAGATTTTAAACTTGATCGTTACCAAAATGAAATTCAACCCAGTTCAGATAAAGTTAAAGCTTGGTTTTATCACGAAATCAATGATTATCGTGGTATGCATCCAGGTCTTTTTGCTTTTCATTTAAAACAAGGTGATGTCTTGAGCATTCACTATGTGAATGGACAACTTCTCATTGGTCAGGTTTATTATGTTGTTCAGGATGAAGTTCCCACTTATCAACAATATTTAGCATCCAATGGTAGTTCTGAAGTTGTCAACGATAGTATCACGATTGCTGCTAGAGATATGGCATATCGTAATGATGCATCGATCCGCTTGAGAGCAGAACAAGATCCATCGAACCTCTATTATGATACACAGTTCTTAAGACTTAATGTTATTTTTGGTGATTCATGGCAAAACAGTGGTGAAGCTGTCACCTATGACATCAATGTTGAAACTTCAGGTTATTATTACTTAACCTTCAAATATCGTCAATACATGATTAAAGACATGTCTGTCTTTAGAAAGATTAAGATTGATGGGATCGTCCCATTTGATCTTTTTGAAAGTTATGCATTTCCTTATACCGTCAACTTTCTGAATCGAACCTTAACAGATGAAAACAATGAAAACATCAAAGTTTATCTTGAAGCAGGCACACATGAACTGACTTTAGAAGCAGTAAACTATCCATATAGACAAACCATTGAAACCATTCAATATGTTATGAATGAGATTCAAAAACTATCTTTAAGTATTAAACGTTACACCAGTGGTGGAACCGATCGCTATCGCGACTGGGACATTGAAGGTTATTTTCCAACAGCATCTTCAGATATTTTAAGTTGGGCTGATCTCTTAACTGAAGCTTATCAACGACTGATTCCTTTATCAACTGTGAGTGCTCCATCAGAAATCGGAAATCTCAAGGTTGCAGCAACCAGACTTACAAGCATAGCTAACGATATCAATAAATTACCAAGCCGTATGGTTCAATTTTCAGATGGGGATTCATCTGTTAACCAGATGCTTGGAAATTTGATGCAAAGGCTCATGTATTCGAATCTTGAATTGGAAAGAACCATCGTTCGTGGTGATGTTACAGTTGCCAAACCCTATGCTAATTTCTTTGTAAGTTTCTGGGAAGGAACCAAACGTCTGGTTTTATCTTTTGTGAATAATCCTTATTCCGCATCAGATAGAAAAGACAATGAAATCACTGTTTGGGTCAATCACCCAAGACAGTACATCGAAATCATGCAAGCGCTGATTGATGAGCAGTATACAGGATCCATGAAGATCACACTTTCTCAGATGCCAGACCAGAATAAACTGATTTTGGCGAATTCAAGCGGACAATCTCCGGATATCGCGATTGGTGTGGATCACTGGATTCCTTATGATTTTGCCGTGCGTGACGCAACTTTGGATTTAAGACAATTTGACGGATATGCCGAACTGGTCTCTCATTTTTCCAAAGGTGCAATGATTCCTTATGTCTTTGAAGATGGTGTTTTCGGATTACCTGAAACCCAGAATTTCTGGGTAACTTACTACCGTAAAGATATTTTGAATAGCATTGGTATCACCCATATTCCTCAAACATGGGATGAAGTTATAGAAATTTTGCCACTCCTTCAGAGTTACGGTATGAACTATTTTGAGCCTTTGGCTCAATATAGTGGGCTCAAGCCATTTGTAGCAACTTTACCATTCATCTACCAGTTTGGAGGAGACTTGTATTCTCCAGATGGCATGCAAACTGCAATTAACAGTGAAGAAACACTTCGTGGCATTACCTTGATGTCTGAACTTTTCACGTTGTACAACATGCCAAAATATGTCGCAAGCTTCTATAACCATTTCCGTTATGGCTTGTTGCCAATTGGTATTTCCGACTTGTCAACTTACATTCTTTTAAATACAGCAGCAGTAGAATTAGACGGTTTATGGGGCATGGATCTTCATCCTGGTGTCCTTGATCCAGATACTGGAGAAATCGTTCGCTATTCGTCTGTTGGTGCTCAAGCATCGATGATCATGAGCAATACAGAATATCCTGAAGAATCCTGGGATTTCTTGAAATGGTGGATGTCAGCAGGCGTTCAAAGCGAATTTGCATTCCTCCTTCAGAGTACTTATGGACAAGCCTATTTCTGGAATACTGCAAACCTTGATGCTTTCAGAACCCTTTCAATGCCCAAAGAATATAAGGATATCGTATTGGAACAATGGGAATATGCCATTGAGGCTTCACGCATTCCTGGTGCATATATGGTTGAACGTGAAATCAGTAATGCTTGGACCAACATAGTTTTCAACAATGAAAATCCTAGACAAGCCTTAGATGAAGCTGTACGTATCTCTGACCGTGAAATCATCTACAAGATGGCTGAATTCGGCTATACCTATAAGGGAGAAATCATTAAAGAATATATAGTTCCCTCCATTTATAATATCGACAATTGGTTGACGGAGGTGCCTCATGATTAAAAAGATGAATCATCCGGCATGGTTTATCGTCCCATATTGGACGTTATTCTTTTTCTTCGTTGTCGTTCCTGTATTGGCTGCAGTTTTTCTATCATTTACCTATTTCAATGCCATTCAGGCACCTAAATTTATTGGAATAACCAACTATATTGAACTCATCACAATGGATACCGTATTTATGCAATACGTCTTATCCAATACGTTGAAGTTTGCTTTAATCGTTGGACCTGTTGGCTATCTCTTATCCTTCCTGTTGGCTTGGATGCTTGCTCAGATTCCTGCCAAAGCAAGAACCGTGCTTGCCATCATCCTCTATTCTCCATCCTTAACCATGGGGGTTGCGATGGCATCTATGTGGCGTATCATATTCTCTGGTGACTCACAAGGTTATTTGAATAGTTTGTTACTCAATTGGGGAGTCATTTTAGAACCTATACAGTTTTTACAATCCCCTGAATATCTGATGTCCATCATGATCATCGTATCGTTATGGAGCAGTATGGGTGTCGGATTCTTGGCGATGCTCGCAGGGGTTCTCAATATTGATCAAACACTTTATGAAGCCGCATATGTGGATGGCATAAGGAATCGTGCTCAAGAAATTTTCTTCATTACGATTCCTTCGATGAAACCACAGATGCTGTTTGGAGCTGTCATGGCCGTGGTCACCACTTTTCAGGCAGGTGGCATCGGCGTTGCCTTATCGGGATCGAACCCGACGCCGAACTATGCTGGTCAGCTCATTGTCAATCACATTGAAGATTTCGGATTCATCCGGTACATGATGGGATATGCAGCAACCGTCAGCGTTGTTCTTTTACTCATGGTGTATTTCATCTCCAAAGTGACTTGGCGAATTCTTGGAGAAAGGGAGTGATGACATGGCGAAACGTGTGAAAAAAGGATCTTTCCAAGGTACTAAGATCAATCCAACATCTTTCCATCGCAGTCAATTGCCATTCTTTGCATTCTTGATTCCGTTCTCCTTATTGATGTTGTTGCCTATCTTATTTATTATTAATCATGCATTCAAACCACAAAGTGAACTGTTTGCCTATCCACCAAGATTCTTTGTCGTTCATCCGACATTTGATAATTTTACGGAACTCAGTAGAATCGTTTCCTCCTCTGGCGTTCCATTCTCGAGATATTTGGTAAACAGTTTACTTGTGACCATCATCGGAGTAACACTTGCGATTTTCATCACCGCTTTTTCAGCGTATGCATTATCTAAGTTGAAGTTCAGAGGGAAGAAGTTCTTATTTGAACTCAATACGCTCGCTTTGATGTTTGTACCAATTGCCGTTCAAATTCCAAGATATTTAATTATTGCAAAATCAGGATTAATTGATACCTATTGGGCACACATTTTACCAGTCATTGTCATGCCGGTTGCAATGTTTTTGATTAAACAGTTTATTGATCAGACGCCTAATGAACTTATTGAATCAGCGAAGATCGATGGAGCATCGGAGATGGAAATATTCCTTAAGATCATCATGCCGATCATCGCACCTGCGATCGCTACAGTCGGTATTCTTGCCTTTCAGGCAATCTGGAACGATACGACAACTTCCGTTTTATATATCAACGATGAGAGCAAGCGAACCCTTGCTTTCTACATGATGAGTTTGACCTCTGCTCAAGGCAATACCGTTGCCGGTCAAGGGATGGCAGCAGCAGCCGGTCTAATCATGTTCATACCGAATTTATTGTTATTCATCATTCTACAAAGTAAGGTCATGAATACCATGGCGCATTCAGGTATCAAATAATGAAAAAGTACATCTTATTGATTGTCGCAATGCTTGCGGTTCTGATTCCATCCCTAACAGTCAGTGCCAACGGATTGCCATATACAACGTATACTTATTCTTCAGCAAATGATCGTTTTGTTTGGACACAAGACGCTTATTTGCCGTTATCTATAAGTTACGATTTAGGTGGACTCACTTTAGATGAACCCAATGATATGACTATTGATGAACAAGATAATGTTTATATCGCAGATACTGGAAACTCCAGAATCATCAAATACAGTTTGCAAAATGATGTTGTGTCAATCATTGGCGAAGGGGTACTTGACCAACCAACAGGCGTTCATGTCGGTTTGGATGGCAGTTTGTATGTCGCTGATTTCGGTACGAAATCAGGGTATCAGTTCCTTTATGATGAGTTAACTGATACCTATTCATTGGGCTCTGTTTATTCTAAACCAGTCAATACACCTTATTTTACAGATACAGATGCATTTGATCCAACCAAGATCATTACTGATCGCGGAAATAACGTTTATATGCTACTCGCAGGGAATATCAATGGGCTAGCTGAATTTGAAAACAACGGCAATTTCTTTGGATTCTTTGGTGGTAACACTCTACCAAGCACTTGGGATAACATCTTAAAATCCATCTTATTTGATGAACAACAAAGACGTGAATGGTTCAAGATGATTCCTAAACCTGTCTATAATATTGCTGTCGATCATGATGGGTTGATTTTAACAACAACCAAAGGCAATGATGGATATTTAAAATTAAATATTGCGAACTTTGTCTATAACCAATCGACATGGGGCTTCGATAATGAAGAAGATCTTTTTGTCGGTCCTTATAACACGATTTTTACGATTGCATCTGACGGATACATCACTGAGTATGGTCCAGATGGTTCAGTCCTCTTTATCTTCAGTGGGTTGGATACCTTTAATCAGAAAGGATTATTTAAGAATCCAACCGGTATTGCTGTAGATTCAAAAAGCAATATCTATGTTGTCGATAAAGAAACTTCGGCACTTCAGGTGTTTGTTCCTACGGAATTTGCGAATCTCGTTCATTATGCGATTGAACTTTATCAAGAAGGTAAATATGCGGATTCGTTAGAACCATGGCAAGAAGTCCTTCGCATGAACAGTTTGTTCGATTTAGCGAATAAAGGCATCGGGAATGCATATTTCTCAATCATGGATTATCAAAAAGCCATGGAATATTATCAAATAGCCCGAGATACCGATGGATACTCCAATGCTTTCTGGGAAGTCAGAAACGATGCTCTTCTCAATAGTGGTGGCATCATTGTTGGTGTACTCTTGAGCTTGATTTTATTGTATTTTGTCAACAGGTTCGTCCATTTCATGGATTATGTCAGAAAACCATTTAGAAAGCTCAAGACGTTCCTTGAGAAGTATAAATTGTATCGAGAACTCGTTTTCCCATTCTATATCATCAGACATCCAGCAGACGGATATTATGGCATCAAGCGAGAAAAGAAAGGATCGAACTTATCAGCAACTATTTATTTACTTTTGTTCTTTGCAACCTATATATACTGGATCTTTAAGAGTAGTTTCCTTTTTAACAATCATATTCCATCAGAAATCAATATGTTCCAACAGATGACAACCATCTTTGTCCCATTCTTCTTATGGGTGATCGCAAATTATCTGGTCTGTAGTATCAGAGATGGTGAAGGAAAACTCAGTGATGTCTATCAGGCATCAGCATATTCCTTGTTGCCAATGATCATTACTTTCCCTTTAGTAACGATCATTTCTAATGGACTCACTTATAATGAAGCGTTTATCTATTCGACATTGATGTTCATTGGTGTTGCACTGACTGTAATCTACATGATTGTCATGGTCAAGGAAATTCATTTCTATGATATGAGACCAACGATTGCGAATATTCTGATCAGTATATTTACTGGCATTATGATACTTGCTGTGTTATTCATCGTATATTTATTGCTCAATGAAGTTTGGACGTTATTGTCCGATATTGTAAGGGAGTTGATGAACCGTGGTTAAATTAATCAAATACGTGATGGTCATTGTTCTATTTGCAATGATCACGTTTACCATTGTCAATGCCAGTACACCTAGTGATTCAGTAACGAATCTGGATACGGTTGAAAATTATCCTTACATCAATCAATTATTGCTTGAAAGTTCAAGATATACCCAAACCGATGATGTTTCTGCACAGGTGATGGATGATTATCATAATCTCTTTACTTTATCCTACACACCAGAAGAACTGGATACCTTAGGTTTCAATCTGATGTTTGATACCAATGAACTTGCTGTTTATTTTGAAAAAGATTCTTTCTCTATTATGGTAGAGAATAAAGAAACTGGATATTTCTGGTCTTCGCGACCTGAATTCCAGGGCATCAGCGGTGTCAGAGAAGATAATACAGCAAACCGAAATCTCATGAATTCTGGCTTGTGGGTTGACTATGTTTTGGCTCAAAATGTATCTTCATCTACTTTAACGACCGCATCTTTATATACACTTGCAGAAGTCAAGTATCAGAACGATGCGTCAATAACAGCAGAAAATCCCGATCATTTGAGACCTTATATGCTTGAAACAGGTAGTTATCTGACACGAAAAGTCACTGTAACGATTGACAGTCAAACAGCAACCTCATTTACTACACACATCAATTTGAAAGCCATCAACGTCGAATTCGATGTTGAAGTTAGTTTAAACCAAGGTGCATTGGAAGTTTATATTCCAGTCGATAGCATCGTTGAAAGTGGCGATATTTATCGTATTTTAGCGATCCAAGTCTTCCCTTATTTAGGAGCAGCAAGAGAAGATAAAGTGCCTGGGTATGTCATGATTCCTGATGGTGTTGGCGCACTTGTTCGTATGAATCAAAGATACAATACGTATTTCCAAGCACGTTTTTATGGTATGGATTATGGGTATCAATCGACAACACTTCCTCAACTCAGTTTACCCATCTATGGTATGGTTCATGAACCAGGCGTCAATGGGTATTATGTCAATATCTTGGAAGGTTCTGAAAATTCGACGTTGATTGCGAATTTCTGGGGCGATAATTCTAAGTATAATCGCATATCTTCACGATTTAATGTGCGTCAGATTTATATGAACATCATTAATAAAGCTGGAGATGGTAATGATACCATTTCTGAGACGATGGCGGCTACTGATTATAAGATTGCTTATCATTTCTTGAGTGATGCAGATGCTTCCTATGTCGGTATTGCAAAAGATTATCGTGATTTCTTGATTGCTAGTGGTACGCTCACCAGTAATGAAAAAGTCGTCAACGGTCAGATTCCTATTCAACTCAGTTACATCATGAGCGATCAACAACCTTCTTTTATCGGAACGACAAAAGTGACCATGACCACAGTTGATCAGGTAGCTCAAGCGTATCAGTATTTCATGAGCAATGGTCTTGAAAATCAACAACTAACCTTAATGGGTTGGAGCAAAGACGGATTTGTTTATAGGGCACCTTATTCAACAAAAATTTCAGGCAAGAGCGATTATGAGACGCTTGCGGCCAATGTTGCTGCTGACGGTAATGCACTTTACCTAGATGACGAATACGTTCTATCATCCAATAACTCATCTAGAGTTTTGTATAATAGGGATGTTGCAAAAAACTTATCCAAACTCAAAATGACTGAAACCCATCGTTCACTGAATGGTCAGATGACTAGCATTTATTTACTTTATCCAGAGCAGAGTTACCGGATGGCACAGGATGATCAGTCATTCTTTACCAACCTTGGTATCACAGGATTATCCATGACAATGCTGGGTAACACTTTATTCAGTTATTATGATGGCACGAATTATGATCGTAGTTATAGTATCGCATTCTACCAGGATATAGCAGCTTTATATGACTCATTGACCCTATCCAGACCGAATGTTTATATGTATGGCTATATCGATGGCTACATGGATTTACCTATAACGAACAGTCAATATGATTATTATACAGATTTGATTCCACTCATTCCAATGATTCTAAAGGGTAGTATTTCTTATTACACACCTTATTTAAACTTTAATGCACTTGCCGAAGATCGTTATCTAACAATGGTTGATTTTGGTATCAACCCAAGTTACATCTTAACTGAACAGCAGACCTATGAAATGCGTTATACACCTGCAAGTGTTTATTATACGACAACACTTTCAGATTACGAACAACAAATCATTGATTCGTATCAGTTTGTCAATGACGCTTTAAAATATGTTGTGAATGCATATATCGAAAATCGTGAAGTTTTAGAAACTGGTTTGGTGAAAGTCACATACTCTAATGGTGTGATGATTTATATCAATTATACCTATACTGATCAGACGGTAGGTGCTGTTGACATTTCGGCACGCAGTTATGAGGTGGTGACATCATGAAAAAAATGAAAGCATTTTTCTCGACCACCTTTGGTAAAATTCGCCATTTCTTTACTCGCATATGGGATGTTGTGAGTTCGTTTTACACCTATAAGGTCAGTGTTGTTTTCGAAAAGATCGGACATGCACTCACACATAATTTCATTATCAGAAGAAGTGGACTTAAACTAATCCTCTTCGGATTCATCAAGATCAGAGTCACAAGAAAGAACAGAGAAGCGTTTTATGGTTTGATGTTTGTCATGCTATGGATCTTAGGATATCTTGTTTTCACGCTTTATCCCATGTTTTATTCGCTTTATCTTTCATTCCGTGAAGCATATTACAGTCTAGAAGATGGCATTGTATCGACTTATGTTGGCTTCCAGAACTACTTCAATATTTTTAGAAGTTCGACTTTGTTACCATTATTTGGAACCTATATTGGAAAGATGCTTATCGCTGTGCCGTTGGTTGTTGTTTTCTCTATTATGATTGCAGTCTTGATTAACAATCCAATCAAACTCAAAGGGGTTTGGCGGACCATTTTCTTCTTACCTGTCGTTATTTCTACTGGTCCAGTTATTCAAGAGTTGACGAATCAGGATGCGACATCTTTACCTGCACTTCAAGATAGCACAGTACTAACTTATATCTCTGATAATCTTGGGCCATGGATTGCGAATCCTTTAGCAACTTTACTTACATCAATGCTTTTGATTTTGTGGTATGCTGGTATTCCGATTTTGATTTTCCTTGCTGGATTACAGAAAATTGATTCATCCATTTATGAAGCAGCTTCGATTGATGGTGCTTCACCATGGGATCGATTCTGGAAAATTACTCTACCATCCATTCAACC
>QKIB01000100.1 GCA_003249785.1 Acholeplasmatales bacterium | reverse complement strand
GTCGTTGGATGGATTACATCCAACAGACGTCTCATCTTTGAAGGTGAAGGCTATATCTGTGATGATAAGAATGAGATTTTAGCGACATGTACCGGCAAGTACATGAAAAAAGATGTCGATAATATTATCAAAGACAGTGAATTTTTAGAAGAGGAATGGTTCTACGTGGAAGATCCTGATGGACCCACGAGTTTCGATTTACCAAGATGAGTATTTTAGATGTAGAAAACATATCATTTTCATATAGCGGGGAAAATCTCTATCAGAAGGCGTCGATGCGCCTTTTTGAAGGTGAGCATGCGGTTTTGGTCGGTGCCAATGGTACAGGGAAGACGACTTTATTAAAATTACTGGAAAAACAGATGCGTCCCGATGAAGGTTCGATTTCCTGGATGCCAAATAAAAAGATTGGATACTTGGATCAATACGCAGCAATCGATCCCAAGCTGCTCGTCAAAACTTATTTGTACGAAGCTTTTTTAACAATGTTCGAAAAAGAAAAAGAAATGGAAAGACTCTATGAGAGTTTAGCAACAGCACCTGAAAAGGATCATGATCGGATTCTCAATTGGGCATCTTCCATTGGTGATTATCTGATTGAAAATGATTTTTATAGTTTCAAATCAAAAATCGGAAACATCATTCATGGGTTGGGATTGACCATGGATTTATTAGAAGAACCCATCAAACATTTATCAGGTGGGATGAGAGCAAAGATCATTTTAGGAAAATTGTTACTAGAAGAATCCGATGTTTTACTTTTAGATGAACCAACGAACTTTCTAGATGTTAAACACATAGAATGGTTAACCAAATTCCTGATTGCTTATCCCAAAGCTTATATCGTCGTATCTCACCATGAAGAATTCTTAAGAGAGATTGCAAATACTGTCTTTGCTTTAGAAAATGGACAGATCACCAGATACAAAGGCAACTATGATTTTTATCTTTCCGAAAAGGAACTTAGAAACAGCCAACAAGAAAAAGCTTATGTTGCTCAACAAAAGTTCATTCAGAAAACTGAAGAGTTCATTCAAAAAAACATCACAAGAGCAAAGACAACCAAACGGGCACAAAGTAGAAGAAAGATGCTCCATAAACTGGATCGAATCCAAAAACCAACCCACAGCAAAACCTACCATTTCCATTTTCCGTTGTCTACGACAACAGGTCGTGATGTCATCGTCACTCAAGCGCTTGAAATCGGGTATTCTGAGCCTTTGTTAGAACCACTTGACATCACCATCATGAAACAGGAAAAAGTGGCCATAACCGGTAAAAACGGGATAGGAAAATCCACGTTCATCAAAACAATTTTAGATCTTGTTCCTAAATTGAGTGGAGACTTTAAATGGATAGATACAGCAAAGATTGCTTACTTTGAGCAAGACAGTAAATTTGAATCTGGGGTCACCCCATTTCAAGTCGTTCATCACAGATATCCACATTTCACAAAAAAAGAAGTGATGTCCTTATTAGGCAATCACGGGATTGACTACGATATGGCCAATAGAGATATCACAACCTTATCTGGTGGTGAGCAAACTAAAGTACGTTTAGCACTCCTGAGACATCAAAAGGGCAACGTGCTCATCCTAGATGAACCGACCAACCATTTGGATGTGAAAGCAAAAGAAGCGTTGAAAGAAGCACTGGTTGAATATCAGGGTACATTGATTTTGGTATCACACGAAGAAGAGTTCTATGACGAGATCTGTGATTATGAAATTTCATTATTTACACCTGAAGGA
>QKIB01000023.1 GCA_003249785.1 Acholeplasmatales bacterium | reverse complement strand
GTTGGTTATGATCTGATATGCGACATTAATCATGGGTAGATCAATTTGATAAACTTTGGAGAGATGATGCATCGCTTCAATCGTTCTAATGCCTTCAATCGTTTGTTTCTGTTCTTGATAAATCTGGTCGATGGGTATCCCCATGCCGATTTTTTTACCAGCTGTGAAGTTTCTGGAATTCTCTGATGAAGCAGTTACAATCAGATCGCCGATGCCAGTCAATCCAAATGCGGTTTCTCTGTTTCCGCCCATCGTTTCAACGACTCTCACGATTTCAATGATACCTCTGGTGATAACGGCAGCGCGTGCATTTTCCCCCAAACCGAGTCCTGTACAAGCTCCGGAAATGACTGCAATTGCATTTTTAACAGCACCACCTACTTCACAACCTACAAGATCATTAGATGTATAGACTCTGATATATTGATCATTAGAGAAGATGGTTTGAATCGATTGAGCGAGCTTAACATCCTTGCTAGAACTCACAAGTAAAGTCAATTTTCTTAAGATGACTTCTTCTGCATGAGACGGTCCAGTCAGAACAACAAACCCTTTGAGATGACTATCACTGATTTCTTCTTCAACGATTTCACTAACACGTTTTAAAGTATCTGGTTCAATTCCTTTTGAAAACAACCGGTTTATTTAAACGTAAATTCATTTGTTTCAATACTGAACGAACGACTTTCGTTGGAACTGAAAGAATGAAATGATCAGCAAAGTCAATCACTTGTTGTAAATCCAGCGTCGCTTTTTCGCTTTCTGGAAGTACAGTATCAAAAAACGGATGTCTGTGTTGATTGATTTTCTCAACTGCTTCGCTATTGAGATCATAAATCAGAACTTCATGTCCGTTATCGATGAGCGTTTGGCCCAATGTGGTTCCCCAAGCGCCACCGCCTATGATGCCTATTTTCATGTTATGCCTTCTTTCTTAAGAGCAGTTTGATGGGCGTGCCTGTAAAATCAATGGCACTTCTGAATTGATTATTAAGATATCTAAGATATGAAAAGTGGACAAAATCCGGATTGTTGACAAAAACTGCAAATGTTGGGGGTTTGATGGCCACTTGTGTAATGTAATTGAATTGTGCTTTTCCATGATTGAAGATAGCTACTGGATTCATAGCAACCGCATCCTGCAATAAATCATTTAAAATACTTGTCTGAACTTGTTTATGGTAATTTTCATAGGCAAGATTGATTGCTGGGAAAATCGTATGGATGCGTTGATTGTATTTAGCTGAGATGAAGACGACTTCAGCGTAATCGAAGAACTTGAATTCATCCTTGATTTTTTCTTCCATCTTTTTCATGGTTTTTTCATCTTTTTCGACTGCATCCCATTTATTAACAACAATCACAACTGCCTTCCCATAATCGGAAATATAACCAGCGACATGCTTGTCTTGTTCAATGACGCCTTCTTCGCCGTCAATGACAAGGAGTGCTACGTCTGATCTTTCAAGTGCAGAAAGTGCGCGTAGAACACTATATTTATCCGTATCCTCATAGATTTTCCCACGTTTTTTGATGCCTGCAGTATCAATGACGACATAGTGTTTCCGATCTTTTTTAAATTGTGTATCGATGGCATCTCTGGTTGTTCCTGAGATTTCAGAGACAATGACGCGTTCTTCACCTAAAATGGCATTGGTCAAAGATGATTTGCCGACATTGGGTCTGCCGACGACACAGAAATTGATGACATCTTCGTCGTACTCAGTTTCATCTTCTGTCATATAACTGATGATTTGATCCAATAAGTCTCCAATGCCAATCCCATGATGACTGCTGATAGCAATCGGGTCGCCTAAACCTAATGCATAAAACTCATACATGTTTTGAAGTTGGTTGACATCATCAATCTTATTGACTGCAAGTATAACCGGTTTTTCTGATTTATACAACAATTTTGCAATATAGTAATCGCTATCGACCAATCCAGTTTTGGAGTCAACAACAAAAACGATGACATCCGCTTCTTCCATCGCAATTTGAGCTTGAGCTCTGATTTGATTTAAAAAAGGAGCATCGCCAATGTCGATGCCCCCTGTGTCTATGACTCTAAAGTTCTTCGTTAACCATTCAGCTTTAGCATAGAGACGATCGCGCGTCACACCAGCTTCATCATCGGTAATCGATAGTCTTGCTCCGACAAGTCGGTTGAACAAGCTGGACTTTCCGACGTTGGGACGGCCAACAATTGCCACCTTATAAGGCATAATAAAACCTTCTTTATGTTATTTTTTCTTGAAATCCTTGGCAAATAGATCGCCGATGGTTGGGTTTTTATCTGTATCTTCGTCTTCAAGATATTGTTCGAATGATTCACGTTCTGCTTTTTCCAAAACACGACGGATGGATAATTTCAATGACCATTGGTCTTTGTT
>QKIB01000107.1 GCA_003249785.1 Acholeplasmatales bacterium | reverse complement strand
GAAAAGAAGGTTTAATCATGCCAAAGGATTTGTTTTTTAACTTACCTGAAGAAAAAAGGCAGATGTTTTTAGAGGTTGCGATATCCGAATTCTCATCGAAACCCTTTGATCAGGTCAGTGTCAATTCCATCATCAAAAGAGCTAACATCGCGAGAGGTTCATTTTATCTGTACTTCGAGAACCTTGATGAGCTCTTCCTTTACTTATTTGAATCCGTTAAAAAAGAAAGATTCGCGAATGTTTCAAAGTTCATTCTAGAATCTCAAGGAGATATCTTCTTATTCATTGAAAAATTATTTGCTTATGATTATGCATCGTATACCTATAAAGAAACCTATTCTCTTTTCAGGAACTACGTGTATTACTTTAGATTCAGGAAACACTCATCCATCAAAAAAGAAGTGATCATGCCTTTGATTTCAATGATTGAAACCAAAATGCCGATCACGAAAGCTTTTCATCTATCATCTTATCGGATTACTCTAGATGAGTTTTTGGATATCTTGGAAACGATCATGATCCTGAATCTGGATCTCTTCGTTGTTTCTGAAACCAACAACCTGAGTAAAGACGAAGTCTTTAGGATCTTTCATCTCAGGTTGGATGTTATCAAAAAAGGGGTCTTATAAAACAAAAAGAAAGCAGAGAGGGGGAGAGAAACTGCTTCCTTTTTTTTCATTTTGAGAAAAAACTTATGAATATGCTCTTACTGTTGTTGTATGATATGTAATACTCTGATCGAAACCGCTGATATAACTCAAGATGACATAAGTTGGAATCGCATAACCAATGTTTTCAACACTTGAATCAACGATCTTGAACGAAATGATTCCAATGACTTCAGCATAGGCATTCAATAAGGGACCTCCACTATTGCCTGGGCTGATTGCTGTGTCTGTTTGAATCGCTCTTGTTACTGAGTTATCACTGTTTGTGAAATATCTGAGTGGAGCTGACACAACGCCTTCTGTTACAGACAATCCGTAACCATTTGCATTACCGATCGCCATGACTGGTTCACCATAGAGTAGCATCACTGCTTGATCCGTTCCATAAGCTGAATCGTTTGGATCTGTCAAATCGTAGAATGTCAAATATTGAATGTTCGTGAGTTGAGTTGTATCAACCTTAAGAAGGGCTAAGTCCAAAGATTGATTGTAATCCACTACAGTCGCATCAATCATTGCTTGACTATCTGCATAATTGATGGTGACACTTGTTTTAAGATACTGAAAGTCTGGTAGGCTTTCATAATCTTCTAATGTGACGACATGGGCATTGGTTAAGATATAACCATCGGTGTTGATAAAGAACCCACTCGCCTTCGCACTGACACTTTGCGTTACTGTTTGAGATGAGCTACCCCAGAAGTTAAAACTTTGTTGCGTGTAGCTATACGTAAAGTCTACATTGATTTCTACGGTTGCTTGTAAGCCAATGGATGCGTTCAATATTGGACTTGAATTAGCATCTGAAATGTAAGAAGAAATGTTTGATGTAGTTAACCCGTATGTTGTATCAATGAGGTTCGTATTCGTGAGTAATGACTTACATCCCGCAAGAGAAACAAATAGTAATATCAGTGTGACTACGAGTAGGAATTTCTTCCTCATGGGCATCCCTTCTTTCATTTACGACTTCATTGTAGTCCTACTTCATTGTAGTCCTAAAAAGAGGAGATGTTAAGCAATATGGTCTTTTATGATAAACTATGAAAAAGGTTTGGGAAAATGTGGGATTTCATGTCAAAATGAAAAGATAAATATGTCAAAACTGAGCGTTTCTGTGTCAAATCAGTGAAAGTGTATCAAAAAACTCCAATGGATGACAGATCTATTGGAGTTGTGTTATGGATTAAACTGCAATTTCTAAATCTGGATCAATGGTTTCGGGTAGACTTAGTTTTCTTGGGACACTCAAACGATGCAGAATAAGTAGTGTAATAATTGAGTATGCAATAAAATATATGATAGTAGCGAACCAACTATAGAAAAGATAATGTAATAATACGTCATAACCTTGGTTTATAACGATT
>QKIB01000012.1 GCA_003249785.1 Acholeplasmatales bacterium | reverse complement strand
ATCTTCATGCTTAAGCATATATTTGTATCCAGTAAGATCTTCGATCTTTTTGATGTAATATTCCTGATCAATTTCTTGGAATTGTTCAAGAATATAAATCATGGAATCTTTGAGTTCCTTGATTAATTTTGATAAAATATGCAACGTACCTTTGAAGACTTCTGGATGAGCAGGTAGATGATAGAGTTGAATCAATTGGTTCTTTAATTCAAGCATCAAGCGATAATACATCATCATGATTTTGATGAAGTCTTCGGATTGTTCTTGATTGAATTCGAGCTCTGTGCGATAGATTTTCAGGAATCGTGCTGCTTTTTCATTGCTCATCTTTTGCTGGTTTTTATATCTTGCTTCATTAATGACATATTCTCGTTTGCGTTCTTCACGAAGTGCATCTGTCTTTATGACATCCAGTTGGAATTTGCTTTCGATTAAAATCAGTTCCTTATCACTTTCGATTTGAAGTAGTTCATTTGAACGTTCATAATCAGCAGAAGCAATAGCACGGTTGAGCATTGCTTGATTTAACTCAATTCTTAGCTCCTGTTCGTTCAAGACAAAGTCACGTTTGATTTTTTCTTTTTCCAATTCCAGTTGAATGCTGATGTTCAGTACTTGAGTATCAGCTTGATAAAGCGCGACCGCTTTCTCTTTTTCAAGTTCGATCAGTGCTTTGTTTTTCTTCAACTCAAGTTCAAGAATGCTTTCCTTGTATTTGGAATCGGCAATAGAAAGGTGTGCATCATTTGCTAGTAAATTCAGTTCACGCTCCTGAACAGCTGCAGCAATAGCAAGCTGGAATTCTAGTGGAAGAAGATCTTTGTTTAAATTAAGTATCTCAACTTCTTTTTGATAATTATAGTTAGCTTCTAACAGTTTAAGTTGTTGTTCAGATGTCGAGAGATTGAAATGAAAGTTGAGGTCAATCTTAGCGAATTCTTGTTTTTTCTCATATTCATAAATGACTTTTTTCAAACGCCACTCATTGATTTCCTTTAAGTGTTTTTGATCATGGATATATAGCAAACGTTGTTGTTCACGTTGTTTGTCTAAAATATCTTTATTGGTTCTGATGATTTGTTTGTTAAGTTCGTTATCAAATGCATTGAGTGCTTTAGTCAGATTTCGATTATGTTTATCTTTTTCAGCGGGTGTCTCCATGGATTTGATTTCATCACGCATTTTTCTTGATGTCAATAATTTTTCTTTCTGAATGGTTTCACGGTATGCAGAGAGTTTGCTGTTCAGCAAAGTGATGGCTTCATTAGAGTCATGGATTATTCTCGATTTTTTCGCTTCATAAGACTGTTTTTGCACATCAAATATCACATTCAGACTTGTGAGTTTTTCGGTATATTTCGCCAAAGATTTGTTTTGTGCTTCCTGATACTCCTGCTTGAGGCTATCAATAGCTTTTGTAATGGGTTTTAAGTTTGTCTGATAAGTCTTGTCAATTTGATCAATGGTTTGCTGTTCTTTTTTCTTGATGACATTGATCTTCTTATTGAGTTGGATGGATAGCTGAGTATATGTATTTTTGATAACTAGGTATGTCTCATCATTTTCAATGGAAACTTGTTTGCTGTCCTCATTGATATTTCGAACTTCATTTTCATGTGTCTGGTTCATTTTAATGAGTTCTTCATCAAAATTCTTTATTTTAACATCATACGCTTCAGCGATAGCTAAAACAGCATCTTCCTTTTCATTTTCAACTGCTAGTGTGTTTTGTTGGTATGTCTTTCTTGCTGCATTCATTACCTTCTGAATCGCACCGTACTCACGCTTATATGTGGTCTGTGCCTTTTGTTTGCTTTCCTCAGTATTCTGGTTGGCTTGATTGATTTTTTGGTCAATTTGTTCAAATTCAGCTTTGAGGTTTAGATTGATATCATGCGATTTTTGTAATTTAACTTTTTGGAATTTCTCTACTTCAGCATGATTTTTGTCTTCAACTGCCTTAAGATGCTGATGAAAAGTCTCAATTGAAGCTGCATATGATTTGTTGATCGTCAAGTTCTTTTGCAAAAAATCAGCCTTTAATCTTTGCTGATTTTGTTCGATTGATTCGAGGAATGGATTGATATCACGCAAAAGAGCCGCCAATTTTCTAGAAATTGGCAGATAGATTTTATCAGAACTCAATTGTTGTTTCAAATCATTCTCAAAGGTTTTCAAATATTCGAACTTTTGGATAACTATCACGTCCTAAAATAATTATAACATAATCAAAGTATATGATAGAAAAAACAGGGTAAAAATGGTATAATTATAGGAAATGATAAGTAAGGTATGGTGATTTTGATGTACGCATATATTGAAGGAACAATTACAGAAGTCAAGCCCAGTTACATCGTTGTGGAAAATCAAGGCATCGGGTACTTAATCATCGCACCAAATCCATACAGTTACCTTAAAGGTGAAACAACAACCATTTTTACGCATCATTATGTCCGAGAGGACATCAATAATCTCTATGGATTCCGTTCTTTAGAAAGTAAAGAACTGTTTATTCGTTTGATAGGCGTCTCAGGCATCGGTCCAAAGAGTGCATTAAGTATTCTTGCTACAGACCAAATTCACGATACTATTCTGGCTATTGAAGAAGGTAATGTGAAATATCTGATGAAATTTCCAGGTATTGGACTGAAAAGTGCTCAACAAATCATTTTAGATCTCAAAGGCAACCTCGTGGAAGATGAAGACGAACTGATTCCAACGCATAAAAACGATGTGGAAGATGCACTCAGTGCTTTGGGCTATTCAAAGGCTGAAATCAAGAAAGTCATGAAGAAGCTCGATCATGATCAACCTGTTGAAATCATGATCAAACAAGCTTTGCAAATGCTAATCAAGTAGGTGACCCATGGATAAAGAACGTATTGTAACCGCCATGTCAATCAAAGAAGATGAAGATCAATCGCTACGTCCTCAAACCTTGGACCAGTATATTGGCCAAGATGACATCAAGGAGATGTTATCGGTTTACATACAAGCTGCTCTAAAGCGAAAAGAAGCCCTTGATCATATTCTTTTATATGGACCTCCAGGTCTTGGAAAAACCACATTAGCACAAATTATTGCCAATGAACTTGGTGTAAATATCAAAGTTACCAGTGGTCCTGCAATCGAACGCAGTGGTGATTTGGCTGCTGTTTTGAGTTCACTCAATCCGGGTGACGTGCTCTTTATAGATGAAATTCATCGACTTCCTCGATTTGTCGAAGAAGTGCTTTATGCAGCAATGGAAGATTATGTCTTAGATATCGTCATCGGGAAAGATCATGAATCAAGATCGATTCGGATTGATTTACCTCCGTTTACTTTGATTGGTGCAACCACTAGATTCGGTGATTTATCGGCTCCATTAAGGGATCGATTTGGAGTCGTTCTACGTCTTTCTTATTATACGAATGACGATTTGAAAAAGATTGTTGAACGCACATCCAAAGTTTATCAAAATGACATTGATCCAGATGCGGTGATTTCTCTTGCGAAACGAAGTCGTGGAACACCAAGAATTGCAAATCGATTGTTTCGTAGAGTCAGAGATTTTGCAGAAATCATCGGTGATGGAAAAATAACTGAAAATATTACCAATCATGCCTTAGCCAAATTGGGTATTGATCATAATGGACTTGATCATACGGACTATCGATATTTGCGAAATATCGTTGAAAAGTTCGGTGGTGGACCCGTGGGTATTGAAACATTATCTGCAACCATCAGCGAAGAAGTAACAACCATCGAAGATGTTTATGAACCCTATCTACTTCAAGAAGGGTATATCAAACGTACGGCCCGTGGTCGTGTTGCAACAGAAAAGACTTACCAGTCTTTAGGCATCAAGTATTACAAAGGATTGTTTGACGATGAAAGTTAAAGATTTTGATTTTGAGCTGCCTAAAGAAAAAATAGCTCAACATCCTAGTGAAAAAAGAGATCACTCAAAACTTTTGGTGGTCAATAGAGAATCAAAAACATTAGATGACCGCCACTTTTATGATATTGTCGATCTTTTGGATTCAAATAGTGTCTTAGTGATTAATGATACGAAAGTCATTCCAGCTCGCTTAATGGGTATCAAAGAAGAAACCAATGCAGTGATTGAAGTTTTGTTGCTAAAGGAAACTCTTACGAATCAATGGGAAGCGATAACCAAACCGGCAAAACGTGTTAAGCTAGGAACAAAGATCCATTTTGGTGATTTATTGGTTGCAGAATGTATTGAAATTAAAGATGAAGGCTTACGTGTATTCACTCTACATTACGAAGGCATTTTGATTGAGAAATTAGAAAAACTGGGAACCATGCCCCTTCCCCCATATATTACAGAACAACTCACGGACCAGGATCGTTATCAAACAGTTTATGCAAAAGACCCCGGAAGTGCTGCAGCTCCAACAGCAGGACTTCACTTTACAAAACCTTTGATTGAAAAAATCAAACAGAAAGGTATTGAAATTATTCCGGTGACATTATCTGTAGGTCTAGGTACATTTAGACCGGTTTCTGTAGATCTTGTTGAAGAGCATCTTATGCATGAAGAAACCTACACGCTTTCTGAAGAAAGCGCAACTAGGTTAAATCAGGCAATTCTGACTGGGAAAAAGATTGTTTGTGTTGGTACAACATCCTTACGAACCATTGAAAGCAATTATGATGATGGCTTTCATAGTGGAACATATCAAACAGGGATTTTCATTTATCCTGGCTATGCATTTAAAGCTGTTGATCAGTTAATCACGAACTTTCATCTTCCAAAATCAACGCTGATCATGCTCGTGAGTGCATTGGCAGGTACCGAAATGATTCAAAAAGCATATCAATATGCGATTACGCATGATTATCGATTTTTCTCTTTTGGAGATGCAATGTTAATAAAATAATTGAATTATCAATCAAAAATAGATATAATCTATTTGTATGGAGAAATGATTATGAACATAGGGCTGACATTCAACACCAATTTCATTCTGATTTCAGGTGCAATCATTCTGATTATTACGGCTGTAGTAACATTGATTTTATTACGCAAAAAGCCAGAAAAGAAACCCACTGAACTTGAACCTATTTATTTGGATGAATTATTGGAAGCTTTAGGTGGCAAAAAGAATATCTTAGATGTTCAAAGTGAACATCAACGTATCCAATTGGCTGTTAAGTCCATCAAGAATGTCAAAGCGGATTTATTGACTAAAATCAATGTACCTGCATTTGTTAAAGGTAATCAGTTGACTCTGTTTGTTAAACATCATACGGCAGAAGTTATATCATTTCTAAATGAAAATAGAAAAGAGGAAAATTAATGGAACAAGCATTCTTAATCACATCTGAATTTGGCATTCATGCCAGACCAGCGACTCGTCTGGTCAATCTCGCGATGTCATTTCATTCTGATATTGAACTGACTGCCTTGAATAAAACCGTCAACTTAAAATCAATCATGGGTTTGATGTCACTTGGAATCTACAAAGACGAACTCATCAAGATTATCGTTTCAGGAAGTGATTCTGAAAAAGCAATCGAAGCGATTGCAGATTTCATCATTTCTGAAAATTTAGGCAAAATCGTTTAATAAATCAAAGTGGTAGATCCTACCACTTTTTTGAGTTTTATAGGGAGGTCAAATGCGACAAAAACATTTAAAATATGTGAATCAAGTGTTGCTCAAAGAGCAAGATGTTGTTGTTGACGTAGAACAGATTCCAATTGATCATAGACCAACGTTTCTGGAAATCGGCAGCGGCAAAGGTCTTTTTATTACATCGATAGCCAAAGACCATCCTGAAAATCATTATATAGCAATGGAAGTCAACATCAATGTATGCTATCGTATCCTAGAAAAGAAGAATGAAATCAATCTTACGAATCTGACAATCGTCTTAGGAGATGCAGAAGGACTTTTAAATTACTTCAGTCCACAATCTATCGACGGTCTTTATCTCAATTTTTCTGATCCATGGCCAAAAAAGAAACATCATAAGAGAAGATTGACTTTTCCTAGATTTCTAGAAAAATATCAAGTGATTCTTAAAAATCAGGCCTTTATACAGTTTAGAACTGATCATATTGATCTATTTGACAACAGCATTGAATATATGCATCCTTATATGCTAATCGAATCCATTGAATATGATTTGCCAGAATCAAGTTATATGACCGAGTATGAAATCAAAAAGAGAAAACTTGGTCCAATTTATCAATTGATAGGAAGGATAACACACCATGCTAAAGAAACTTTATAAAGACTTATTTGATTTGCCTGGAACCAGTGGTTATGAGCATCAAATCAGAACTTACATGAAAAAAGAAATGTCAAAATACCCAGTATATTCGATTGAAACGGATCGATTGGGTTCAATTTTTGCAGTCAAGAAGGCAAAAGCGGAACATGCACCTGTTGTCATGGTCGCTGGTCATATGGATGAAGTCGGCATGATGGTAGTCGGTATCAATGCCAAAGGTATGTTGAAACTTCAAAACCTTGGATCTTTAAATGGTGAAGTGTTTGTTTCACAAGTCCTGAATGTATATACCAAAAATGGTGTCATTAAAGGGATTATTGGAGCGATTCCTCCGCATCTCAAAAAAGAACAAAACACAAAAATCGGGGACTTGATCCTAGATATTGGTGCATCTTCCAAAGAAGAAGCAATCGCTTTTGGTGTTGAATTGGGTAATATGGTCCTCTATGATAATCCGTTTGCTTATACTAAGAATTCCAATCGAGTCATCTCTAAATCCATTGATAATCGCTATGGATGTGGTTTGGCATTGGAAACCATGGCTAAATTCGCACCAATTGATTTACCTTTCACTTTAGTCGTTGGTGCAACCGTTCAGGAAGAAGTTGGCTTACGTGGTGCAGAAACCGCTGTCCAAAAATATCAACCCGATGTCTTTTTAGCACTCGATGCATCACCAGTCAATGATGCTTTGGATGCAAATGCGCTTGGCGGTTTGGGACAAGGTTATTTATTAAGAATGTATGATCCCCGCAATGTAATGCATCAGGGCTTACTCGATTTCTTTACAAAGCTATCGAAGAAGCATCATATACCTTATCAATATTTCACATCGCTTGGTGGAACCGATGCAGCTAAAGCACTTGATTTGAATGTTGGTGTGCTTGCAACAACGATTGGCTTGCCAGCCCGTTATATTCACTCCACTGCTGCAATGATGGACTTAAGAGATCTCGATGCAGCACGGAAAATGGTCTTTACTGTTCTTCGAACATTAACACCAGAAAAAATACAAGAACTTAAGGAGAGTAACTCATGATTAAACACCTATCTAATGGCGTCATGATGCCAATGTTTGGACTTGGAACCTTTCGGGTTGCTCCAGGTGAAAGTGCTTATGAAACGGTCAAATATGCTTTATCTGTAGGTTATCGTCACATTGATACAGCTCAAATGTATCAAAATGAAGCAAGTGTTGGTGAAGCGATCATTGACTCAAAAATTCCAAGAAATGAAATCTTCATCACGACAAAACAACTCATCCATTCAAGTGTTGAAAACATGCAAAAAGCTTTTGATGAATCTTTAAGAAAACTCAAGACTGATTATATTGATCTGATTTTGATTCACTGGCCAAATCACAACAAAGCAATCAATCAAGCAACATGGGCATTCTTTGAATCCTTATATGAAAGAAAGCTCGTCAGAGCCATCGGTGTATCCAATTTCCAAAGACATCACATCATAGATCTGCTAGAAACAGCAAAAATCAAACCAATGGTCAATCAGGTTGAACTTCATCCTGGACTCAATCAAATACCACTTCAAACCTATCTTGAAAGTGAACAGATTGCGATTGAATCTTATGGACCTTTCATGAAAGGTGGTATCTTTGAAGAGCCTTACTGTGAAAAACTACAAGAAATTGCAGACCACCATCAAGCAACCATCACTCAGGTTGTCATCGCTTGGGGACTTCACCGCGGAATTATCATGATTCCTAAATCTGTGACGCCTTCCAGAATTCTTGAAAATTACCAAGGACAATTTCTAGAATTGTCATCACATGAAGTTTCAGAAATCAATGCACTCAACCGCGGCAAGCGTGTCTATACCGATCCTGATAACAACAGTTGGAGCACCTACCAAAAATAGGGAAGGATTTCTCGAATTCTTTCCATTGTCTTTTTCACGTTTTTGCGTTATAATGAAAGTACTTATGGGACCCTTAGAGGCCTAAAAAGGAGAAAACATGAAAAAGAATAATGTTCAAGATTTAACTTTGACGTCTGTTTTTGCAGCGATTATCTTGATGATGATTTTCATACCCAATCTTGGGTTCATTCCACTCACCCCATTTGTGAGTGTCACCATCATCCATATTCCTGTACTGATCGGCGTTTTTTTGTTACCTAAACGGTATAGCATCCTGCTGGGATTGTTTTTCGGAATTGGATCATGGATCCGGTCATTCACACCGGTTGGTCCGCTCGATGTTGCCTTTCAGAACCCTCTGATTTCGGTTTTGCCAAGATTTTTATTTGTGATTGCGGCAATTTACGTATTTCAAGGTTTAAAAGCTCTAGATGGCAAATTCAAACATAGTGATGTTTATATTTTCGGAAGTGTCGTTTTCATTACTTTGTTTGGTATCTTCTTTGGATTCAAGGCGATCGCTGATTTTACAAGCTGGAATCAAGCAACACTTTCAGTGATTGCACTGATTGTAATCGGATTATTTGTCACTTTGTATTTTGCCTTTGTGCGTTCGCAAGATAAGAAACGGATTCTGATTCCATCGATTATGATCATCAGTACGGTCATTCATACGATTCTCGTGTTAAGTGCCTTAGTGATTTTTGTTCCTCAAACAATGATTGATCTTTTTGGAACCAACGATCTACTTGGAATCATCTATACAATTGCAGTTACCAATGGACTCGTTGAAGCGCTTGCTGCTGCAATCATCGGAACACCGATTGTCATCGCATTAAGTATGGTAAAAAACAGATAAGAAAAGAGTGAGTTTATGATTTTATTATTTGATGTTGGCAATACGAATATCAGTATTGGCATCTCCGAAGGAAATAGGATTGTTGATAGTTTTCGTTTAAATACAGAAGTAACCAAAACTGCAGATGAATATTACATTGCAATGAAATCATTGATTGACATGTCACAAATTCATGCGGTTGCCATTTCCTCTGTTGTTCCTCGAATTACTGAAAAACTGAAAGACATTTCACTACGTTTGCTCAAATTGGAACCTTTAATTGTCGGACCAGGTGTTAAAACTGGGATCAATGTCAAAACAGATAATCCCAAGGAAGTTGGTGCGGATCTGATTTGTGGTGCGGTTGCAGTTGAAGATGAAATCACATCCTCTTTAGTTATTGATCTTGGAACGGCGATTAAGTATATTTATGTGAAGAACAAGACCATATTAGGTGTCATCATCACGCCAGGAGTCAGCATATCAATCAAAGCGCTTGTAGGTAACACAGCATTATTACCAGATATTGATATCGAAGTTCCAA
Source organism: Acholeplasmatales bacterium (assembly GCA_003249785.1). Classification (GTDB taxonomy): domain Bacteria; phylum Bacillota_I; class Bacilli_A; order Acholeplasmatales; family Acholeplasmataceae; genus Peloplasma. The sequence continues at coordinate 29,964 of QKIB01000012.1, read as the reverse complement.
AGAAAGTGCTTGGAACCAATACCATCACCTGCATGCAATCCGGTGTAACATATGGGGTTGCTGCTCAAGTTGATGGCTTGATTGATAGAATCAAGGCTGAAACCAAGGATTCCTTTCAGGTCATTTTGACTGGAGGATTATCACAGACGATCGCTCCATTATGCAATCATCCGCTCACAAGAGATCCAGATCTTGTTCTCAAGGGCTTGCTTAAAATCTATCATAGAAATCAACCAATATCGAAATAGCCAGTTATTTCTGGTTATTTTTTTATAAAAATAGTTTATAATAATGACAGGTGATAAATATGGATTATAAAGAAAACTACATCGCTTGGCTTCAAGAAAAAGATTTGGATCCAGCACTTAAAAAAGAATTACTAGAATTGAATGAAGAAGAGATAAAAGAAGCATTTTATACAGACCTAGGTTTTGGAACCGGTGGGATGAGAGGATTGATGGGTGTTGGTACCAATCGTATCAATCTATATACCATCAGACGTGCAACATTAGGATTTGCACGCTACTTGAAAAAGCAAAATGTCAAAGGTGGTGTTGCCATCAGTTATGACAACCGCAAAGATTCCAAACGTTTTGCCAGAGAATCTGCAAAAGTGCTCGCTGCTCAAGGTATTGAATCTTTTCTATTTGACAATTTAAGACCGACACCGATGCTCTCATTTGCTGTGCGCTATTTCCATGCTGCCGGTGGCATCATGATTACTGCATCACACAATCCAAAAGCATATAACGGCTATAAAGCATATGATCATACAGGTGCTCAGCTCAATCCGCATGATGCTAATCTGGTGATTGCTGAGATCGAGAAAATCACAGATCCTTTTGATATTTCGTCAGTGGAAAATGATTACATTCATCGAATCGATGAAACATTCGATATGATTTATTTAGATGAAGTTGAAACCATTCACCTTCATGACCTAGAAAAGAAAATTAAGATCGTCTATTCACCACTGCATGGTTGTGGCGGAACAGTGATTCCTAAATTTATGAAAGCACAAGGCTATGACATTCATCCTTATGAACCACAAATGATTATCGATCCCATGTTTTCTAATACCAAGTCATCCAATCCAGAAGATGAAATTGCATATGAAAAAACAGTAGAATATGCGAAAGAACTCAATGCAGATATCGTGATGGTCACTGATCCTGACTCCGATCGATTAGGGATTGCTGTTCAAAAGGATGGAAATTGGCATTTGTTAACCGGGAATCAGACTGCGACCATCGAGCTTTATTATATTCTTTCAGAGAAACAAAAAGATCATGCTTTGCCTGACGTCGGATATGTCTATACGACTGTGGTTACAACCGATATGATTCATAGAATCGCAACTTCATTTGGTATGAAAGTCGTGACGACATTAACTGGATTTAAGTTTATCGGTGAACAAGCTGAGATCCATAAAGACAAAGGTATCTATATGTTTGGCTGTGAAGAATCTTATGGTAGTCTTGTCAAGGACTTTGTCAGAGACAAAGATGCAGTTCAAGCAGTCTATATCCTTGCTGAAATCGCTAATTTCCTTAAATTAAAGGGTTTGACGATGATTGATTATCTCGATCAAATCTATCAATCATATGGTTACTATTACGAATATACCAAGAGCATCATGTTTAATGGCATCAGCGGTTTAGAAAAGATGCAACACATCATGGATCACTTCCGGGACAATCCACCACAGCTCAAAGGTAAGAAGTTACTGGTTTTCGAAGACTTCGAAAAAGGCATTCGTATTGAAGGAAAGCAGACGACAAAACTGGATTATCCAGAATCTAATGTCCTTAAGTATCAATTTGAAGATGACACATGGATTGTTTTTAGACCGAGCGGAACAGAACCAAAAATCAAATTGTATTATGGAACAAAACAAGAGTCAATGGACAAAGCGAAAGTATATGTCAATGAAATCAGTGAACATATCCTTTCTGTCATTGAGTCATTATAAAGGAGAACTTATGTATACAGAACGAAGAGAAAAATTATTCAATCAGTTGCCAAAGCATTCCCTTGCCGTCTTTTTTTCGGGACATGCAGCACAGAAATCGAATGACCAGAATTTTCCATTTTCGATCAACAGAAATTTCTATTACCTAACAGGAATCGAACAAGAAAATGTCACTTTGGTGTTTGCCAAAGGTGAAAATGAAACTGCAACTTTCCTCTTTCTAGAAGAAAATGATCCTGTCAAAGTCCTTTGGGATGGTGCTGGATTGACATTCGAAGAAGCAGCCAACCTATCAGAAATCACTTTACCAAGAGTCAGAAACATCAAGACTTTCGATGCATTTATCTGGAGTTTCTTATCAACTTCAAGACGTGCAATCTTTGGAAACATCGATACACTTTATCTTGATCTTGAAAGACAAAATGAACATGCTCAAGATACGGTTGCTATAAAGTATGCGCACCGCGTCAAGGATCTTTATCCATTTCTTCAGATCAAATCAAGCCAACTTTTAATGGCTGAACTTAGAATGGTCAAAGATTCGTATGAAATAGAAAGAGTCAAAGAAGCTATTGAAATCACGAAAAAGGGTCTCAATCGAATCATGGACAACTTGAAACCTACTCTTATGGAATATGAAGTGGAAGCAGAATTCAATTATGTACTCAACAAACATCGCACAACACCTTCATTTGGAACGATTGCTGCTGGTGGGAAAAATGCAACCACCTTGCACTATGTGGATAATGAAAGTGTCATCCTAGATCGTGATCTCGTCTTATTTGATTTAGGGGTTGCTTATCAGAATTATTGCTCAGATATCACAAGAGTCTATCCATCCAATGGTGTTTTTTCAGAACGTCAAAGAGCCGTTTATGAAGTTGTTCTGGAAGCGAACAAAAAAACGATTGAATGGCTAAAGCCTGGTGTTTCACTTCTTGAGTTTAATGAATATGGTAGAAAAATCCTAATTGAAGGAGCTAAAAAACTCGGATTGATCAAGGAAGATGCAGAAATTGATAAGTATTACTATCATAGTTTAGGTCATTATCTAGGACTGGATGTGCATGATGTTGGAAATTACAGTTTACCAATTCCTGAAGGTGCTTTAATTACTGTTGAACCTGGACTCTACATTGCAGAAGAAGGGATTGGCATTCGCATCGAAGATGATGTGGTCGTCACCAAAGACGGATGCATCAATTTATCACAAGATATCATCAAGGAAATTGATGAAATTGAAGCTTATATGAAAAAATAAAAGAATTCCAGTTCGCCGAACTGGGATTTTTTTTAAAGTAAATCATCCATCTACTTCCTAACATAGGGCAGGAGGATAGAATCATGAAAAAATGTGTATTGCTCTTTTTACTTATCGTCACTGTTTGGATGTTGCCTCAAACCGTTAAAGCGACATCAGATTATCAGAATTATGAATCCATCACCATGACAAAAGGAAAGATGCTTTCGGATTTCAGCGATGACGACTACAAGTCTTACTACAAGATTGTTGATAAAAGAAAGTTTATGGGCTGGAAAGTCTATCAGGTGAATTCCAAGACAAAAGTCACTTATGTCTCAGAAACACTGTTTTCATATTACAACGATGGGTATACTGCCATTGATTATCTCTATAAACTCAATCGTCAAATGAGTTCAAAAGTCAGTTTGTCAGCAACTGGGACTATCAGCGTTAAAGTTAGTGGTAACAGCATGGGATTCAAGAATAACTTAGAAAGTACCATCAAGGTGTCTACAGAATATCAGTCTTCTTCAGAAGATAAAGAATCTTATGAAATCAGTCTGAAGGTTGATCCTGGCACACAAGTTGATCTTTATGTCTATGGTGAAGGAAAAATCACGAATGGGGTTGCTGCACGCTATATTTTCTGGATAAGAGCAGATCGTGGGGGTTATGAGATTTTTACGGTAACCACGCAATATCAACGTTTGGAGAAGAAACGAATATGAAACACAGTGTTCTTTTTTTCAGCTTGACTGTTGTTTTAGTGACCATGGGTATCATCATAACCCAAATAAAAGAAAATCCTTCAGGCAGGCTGTTAAGTGTTACACAATATTATAGTTTTCTTTACGATAAGGATACCTCGATTGAGATTCCCCTTTATGTTAACGAATCTGACTCTCCTTTACTAAATACAAACAGTTACGAATCCATCGCCTTGATGGATGGAGAAGGCATGAAGAAACTAGATGTTGAACTGAGTAATATCAGCCTAGGATCAATTCAGCCATATCTCAATGAAATGTTTTATGAATTTATTTTGAAAATTCCTTTTCCTGATTTAGGTGAGGATTTCTGGATCGATGACTTATGGCTTGAGATTCACCTGATTAATGATGATGCTTATCAAATCAGTTTGGGATCTCTTTCAGTGATGGATCCTCAATCCAATATAGGAAACTTGGAATGGTCATCCCTAGAAGGAACAAAAGGGGATGATGCACTGATTTCAAGACTCCATCAGATCGAGATTACATATGAACATTTACAAGACAACATAGCTAAAGTTGAAATCGGAAAAGATGCATCCGTTTCTTTTCAAGTCAATCAGACAAAGATAGTTCTGACCATACCCGAAAAAGATGCTTTGTTGTTTGATGTTCCCATTCTGATTTATTTTGAAGATGGCAGCAGACAAGATATTTTCAATTTTAGGTACATGATTGAATACGATATGTTAAGCGAGAACGGATTGGTGATTCATAGCTATGCCACTCATTAAACTGGATCAGGCAGGAAAGCGATATTTAAACCATCGATTTAATTTATTGATTGAAAAAAGTGATTTTGTTTTGGTGAGTGGTGAGAACGGTAACGGGAAGACGACATTAATCCATTTACTTTTGGGATTCACAAAACCAGATCTGGGACGTGTTCAAAGAACCAAAATGAAAATCGGTTATCTACCAGAAAAAGCAATGTTGCCTCTTTTTGTGAATGTTTCAGTCTATTTAAAAACCTTAGCCCGAATCAAAAAGACGGAAATCAATCATGATTTGGTGAATGCCTTCCATTTGCCGATTGAAAAAAGCATTCATGAGCTCTCTAAAGGTAATCAACAGAAATTGGCAATCGTCTCCACGTTTTTGGGAAAACCAGATTTGATTATTCTTGATGAACCTTTGTCAGGATTAGATGATGAAAGCACAGAAACATTGAAACGGCACATTGAAGATACGAGAAGGGATGAGTTTTGTCGTTTCGACGCATCAGCCCAATTTGTTTGTTAATCTCGCGGATAGACATCTCAAATTATGATCAAGTATCTTTATATTCATTTGTTTTATTCGAAAAAACGTTTCATCATGATCATTGCAATCATTGTTTTGATTGGACTGATGATTGGACTCACACAAACAGAAGAACCTGTTTATCAACAACTTCTTTACAGAAATGAAAACACTCGATATTATCATGAAATGATGGGGAAGATGTTTAGCATGATCTCTCCATTTTTCGTGGTGTTATTCGTTATGGATCATGATCAAAGCCATTTAAAGCCACTACTTAGTTATTTTGGTCGTCTCAAAATCACAGGTTATAAAATTGTATTTTATAGCATGGTGCTTTTTTGGTTGTATGCTGTATTCTTTATGCTTTATGAAATCGTGCCTTGGGTCATGACTGCCTATTACACCTATGATTTTCAGCAACTGTATTATTTTGGAAATCTATACTTAGATGGCATCATGGTGATGATTTTTGTCCTATTGTTCGTGCGGGATAAGCATAAGACGTTATCCATTCTTTTTGCAATTTTTTATATGGTATACACAATGGCCGCTGAAGATCACCCATCACTCATATGGTTGGTTATCTGGCCAGTAAACGTTTCCTATTTTTCCGCATTTTCTCTTGCATATCTCTATAAAGTATGTTATATTTGTCTAGGATTCATACTTATCGTTCTTAAAATGCTTGATGAAGCAATTTAATTGTTTATTTGCTTGACAATCAAGAAAGAAATGGTATAATCTACATGTATGAAATATGAGTGAAAAGAAGAGGTACCCTCTCGCCTGATGGAACAGTTCATAGGCAAACAGTCACGTTCAATCAATTGACGTTACAAGTGGGTACAATATGTACGCACTTTTTCTTTTCAAAAATACAGGAAATGGAGGTGGACTGCATTAAACAAAATCAGAAAAGGAATACTGATCTAGTCAATGAAACCATTCCCAATGGCGAACTGCTTGTCATTGATGAAAATGGTGGGAAGATCGGTGTTATCTCTCGTCGCGAAGCGATGGCAATTGCAACACAGAAAGAATTGGATCTCGTTGTTGTATCACCTGATTCAAAACCTATGGTTGCCAAGCTTATGGATTACTCTAAGTATCGCTATGAACAACAAAAGAAGTTAAGAGAAATCAAGAAGAATCAACATATCGTTGAAATCAAGGAAATTCGTTTGAGTCCAACAATCGACAAACATGATCTCGAAACAAAGCTGAAGCATGCGATTAAATTTTTAGAAAAAGGCGACAAGGTCAAACTATCTATACGTTTCTACGGTAGAATGATCACGCATAGTGATGTCGGACGACAAGTTATGCTCAACTTTATTGAGGCTGTTGGATCAAAGGGTACGGTTGAACTAAGACCCAAAATGGACGGCAGAAGTCTCATTGCAATTATTGCACCAATCACAACATAAAAAAAGGAAGGTTACAATCATGCCAAAACAAAAGACACACAGTGGCTTGAAGAAAAGAATCAAAGTCACAGGTACTGGTAAGCTCATGCGCGGTCATGCTTACAAGAATCACTTAGCTGCATCAAAAACAACAAAACAAAATAGACAATTAAGAGGCGAAGCACAAGTTCATCCATCTGACGCTAAACGCATTAAATCTCTTATTTCTAACATGTTATAATAGGAGGAAATTAAACAATGCCAAGAGTAAAAGGCGGATATACAACTAGACAACGCCGTAAAAAGATTTTAAAGTTAGCCAAAGGCTATTTCGGTTCCAAGAGAACATTATATCGTACTGCACATGAACAAGTGATGCGTTCACTCGCGTATGCGTATCGTGATCGCAAGCAGAAGAAAAGACAATTCAGAAAACTTTGGATTACACGTATCAATGCAGCTGCAAAATTAAACGGTATGAAGTATTCAACATTGATCCATGGTTTATCGCTTGCTCATGTTGAAGTGAACAGAAAGATGCTTGCTGACATTGCTGTTTTCCAACCCGAAGATTTCACCGCATATTGCACACTTGCTCAAAATGCGCTGAACGGCAATTTGCCAAAGGTCACAGCAGCAACTCCAAAGACTGAAAAGAAAGTTGTTTCTGCGAAATCAAGCAAGACTGAAGTCAAGAAAGAAACAATTGCTAAAGTTGATGTTGAAGTCAAAAAAGAAACACCAGCAAAAGTTGAAGTCAATGTCGAAGTTGTTGATTATTCAAAAATGCTTGTCAAAGATCTTAAAGCTTTGGCTGCTGAAAAAAACATTGAAGGCTATTCAACCATGTTGAAAGCTGATCTTGTTAAAGCATTATCTGAATTAAAGTAATATCATAAGGGTGGAATATTCCACTCTTTTTTTGTATAATGAGAGATGGGGGTTATCCTATGAAAAGACGGATCGTTATCGCTGGATCATTAACCATATTAATCTTGATTTTACTACCGATTGCTTTGATATTACTCAATCTACGAGGTCAAGGTATTTTTATGTTGTCAGCAATCGTTGCTTTGGTCTATGTTGGGGTCTATGTCTTTGGTGGCGTACCAAAGCTGATTGTCTATATGATATATGGGATTTTGACGACGATTTTCCTATTTTTACTCGAAGACCCTTATCATTTACCAATTGTCATCATCGGAACACTCTTGGTGGTTTTGAATCCTTTGTCTTCCTTTGAGAATTATCTTGAGTCTCATCTGAAGGATGAGGATGTTCTGCCTATCCGCTTTTCTGTTCGAGGATCTTATTGGCCATTTTTCAATTATCAGAAAGAAATGAAAAATTTCTATCACTTACCTCAGGCAAGAAAACTTTATACAAAAAAATGGTATTTACAGTTAAGACAGCTCTCAACCGTTCTATTGTTTTCTTTAGGGATATTCTTATTCATTTTGAGTGTCAATCAAATAGCGAATACCCTAGACCAGTTCAACTGGATTCATTTCTTCATCTTTTACATCATCACCATTATTTTCGTCATGGCCTTTTTCATGTTCAAGAAGGGATTTACTTCAACCTTTAGATTATTGGTGGTTTCATTATTTCCTCCAGTTATTTATCTGTTTTTGATTTCGACGTTCCCGAATGCAATCAAATACAGTTTTGCAGGATCACTTGTCGTGCTATTCATTGTAGTCTCCGTTGTAGAAATCGTTAAATATTATCAACGTGTGGCATACGATGCTTACCATTATTATGATGTTGATTCTCAGATGGAAGTCTTTGCCAATGCGTTATTTGAACCACTTGTCTATAATGAAACATTTATCAAATGTTCTAAATATCAAATCAAGACCAGTCTGAAACAATTTCAAAACAACTTTAATGATATCCTGATATATGCCAATTATTTTCATTTCATTATCACTGCATATGCCTATAAGGACGATACCATTTTCCTCTATGCGGATTTTCATGAAAAGCAGGAGAAAAGAGCACATAAATTCCATGCGTTCCTTGAAGCGAAATTCAAGACACGCATCATGATGAATCTTGAGGATGATCCAAACAAAGAAATTTATGAAACCACATTTTTCCACCGTCCAAACTATATCATCGCTAGAGCTCAGAGTTTAGCAGGATTGCTGAAAGAACTCGAAATCAAAACCAAGATTATTATCAGCATAATTGTCTACTTTGAACTGGAAGAAGAACTTGAAGCATTCAGCGAAGAATTCCCGGTCACTGAACTCGATGACTTGAGTGATGTTGATTATCTGACGGTTAGAATTGATATTCCTTCAGTCAATGTCGATTATATGATTGAATCTAAAATACGAGAAGTTTTGCTGGCACTCTTGGTGCATCATGGCAAATTCGTAAGAATTACTGTTTATTATTAATTTTCTAACATATCTTATATAATAAGATACAATTATGTGAAATTTGGCGCTTATTTCAAAGTAAGCGCTTTTATTTCTTGACAAAGATGCCATTTAGTGATAAATTGAAGGTGAACCTAGGGAGCAGCCGTGGAACCCAAAATCTTATTTTGGGAGTTAAAACGATGTGGGTGTGAAAGCCAAGCAATTGGAATCCCGATACATCGAAAAGTTAACACCCCCCTGAACTATTTCGTTCTCACAGCTTTCTAGGCTTTTATTATGCCAAAATTTATGTTATAATCTTCTCTAGTGAATTGGGGACAAACCTATGAAAGAAACTTTGAAACTCTTAAAAGACCTATCATCACTTCCTGGCATTCCAGGTAATGAAAAACAGGTCAGTCGATTTATCGCAAATGCCATCAAACCAAATGTTGATGAAATCGTTTATGACAATCTTGGATCATTGATCGGTATCAAAAAGCAAAACGGACCAAAGGTCATGATTGCCGGACATATGGATGAGGTCGGTCTCATGATTACCCAGATTACCAATGAAGGTTTTGTTAAATTTCAAACCATTGGCGGATGGTTCTCACAAGTCATGCTAGCACAAGTTTGGGATATCCATACCAAAAAAGGTGTCGTTCATGGTGTGACAGGCGTCAAACCTCCTCATGTGATTCCTGCTGATAAGCGCAAGGAAGCCATTGGGATTGAAACCATGTATATTGACTTAGGTGTAACTTCAAAGAAAGAAGCCATGGAATTAGGTGTTGAACCTGGTCAGATGATCACACCTCATTCAGAGTTCATGGTTTTAGGCAATCCCAATTATCTTTTAAACAAAGCATGGGATAATCGCATCGGTAGTGCTGTGGTCATGGAAGTGCTCAAACAGGCAAAAGATTTACCAAATCAACTTTATGGGACTTTCACAGTTCAAGAAGAAATGGGATTACGTGGTGCAAAAACAAGTGCATACACAGTACATCCTGACATTGCCATTGCTATCGATTCCGGATTAGCCATGGATGTTCCCGGGGGAGATCCTGTTGAACAATCTTTAGGCAAAGGTCCACAAATCTTACTCTATGATTTAGGGCTTGTACCCAATCAAGGTTTGAGAAATCTATTCATCGAAACAGCAAAGTCTGAAAACATACCTTATCAGGAAGCGTACATCAATGTGGGAAGAACAGATGCTGGCCATATGCATCTTGCCCATGAAGGCGCTGCTGGAATCTCAATTTGCATTCCAACACGTTATCTACACACCCACACATCGATCATTCATTATGAAGATTATGAAAACACGGTGAAACTCATCTTAGCCGTACTCAAAAAATTGAATCAAAAAACAGTTGACGAAATCATCAACGCATAGCACTCTATGAGTGCTTTTCTTTATTTCGACTTCAATTAAGATTATAATAAAGGTGAAATGAATCTACAAGAAGGGAAGCAACATGATCAGAAAAACAATCAAAGTCAGCAATATCACCTGTGCACAATGTGCCAAATCAATTGAATCCTATTTCGAACCAATGGATCAAATAGATGCCAAAGTCCTCGTGACTTCAAAAAAAGTCATTTTCAACTATGATGAATCCACCTATGATACAGATGCTATTGCCAATCATTTACGTACCATTGGATACTATCCAATTCTCAATAACGAAGCATTACTTAAAGCTAAGAAAAGAGATATCATTGATCTGATCTTGGCTGGTATTTTCGCATTCCCATTGTTATGGACCATGTTTGTCCATTTGGGCATTCATATGTATGTGCCATCCATTTTAATGAACGGGTATGTCCAATGGGCAATCGCTACACCTGTCTTATTTTATGTAGGTCGCAGGTTCTTCCAAGCAAGCTATCATCAGATTAAAGGTAAGAATCTGGGGATGGATACACTGGTTGTCATGGGAACGAGTGCTGCATATCTCTTTAGTATTTATCAAACCATTTCTCATACACTTTCGGGTGCATCAGGCATGCCTGATCTCTATTTTGAAACGACAGCAGTCATCATCCTGATGGTGATGATCGGAAATTATTTCGAAAATCGCGTTAAGGAAAGAACATCTGATGCCTTGCAGGCTTTAATCAGCTTAGGTGCTAAAGAAGCACGCATCAGAAAAAATGGACAAGAAGTGATGGTTCCTGTCGATGAAGTCAAGAAAGGGGACATCATCATAGCACTTGCCAATGAGAAAATTCCTTTGGATGGCATCATCAAGTCAGGAAAAAGCTATGTCGATGAAGCAATGATTACAGGTGAGCCCATGCCAGCCTTGAAGGAAGAAGGTAGTCAAGTCATTGGATCATCCTTCAATATGATGGAAACCCTAGAGATTGAAGTCACCGCAACCGGATCAGATACTGTGCTCGCGCACATTATCCAAACCGTTGAGGATACAGCGCTAATCAAGCCAAAAGCACAACGTATTGCTGATAAAGTTGCCTCCTTATTTGTTCCTGTGGTTGTCATGATCAGCATTGTTGTTTTCTTCTTATGGGTCTTTATCATTCATGGCGGCAATGCATTATCGGTTGCATTTGCACCAGGCATTGCTGTTTTGGTTATTTCTTGTCCCTGTGCATTGGGACTTGCAACACCAACATCCATCTCGGTAGGCAGTGGCATTGCCTTTAAGGAAGGGATACTTTATAAGGGGGGAGAGTTCTTTGAAGTAGCCAATAAGATTACTGCTATAGCTTTTGATAAAACTGGAACACTAACTACAGGTGAGCCAGAAATCAGTGATATCATCGGCGATGAAAACACACTTGTTTATGCGGCATCCCTAGAAAAACATTCGAATCATCCAATTGCTAAAGCATTTGTCGATGCATGCGATGAACCTTTAAAAGAAGTGACCTCTTTTGAAGTCATGATTGGTAAAGGTTTGAAAGGCAAAATTGACGGCAAATGGGTGTATGTCGGTTCACTCAAATTGATGCAAGAACTCAAAATTGAAGTCAAAGACCTATCATATCAAACCTTTCTTTCACAAGGTAAATCTGTATTCTTTACAGCCATGGATCAAAAGATCATTCATATGATAGCCATCGAAGATCCTATTAAAGATACAGCCCAAGATGTAATTGCTGAACTCAAAAGAAGATCAATTACACCTTATATGATTACAGGTGATCAGGATATCACAGCACAATACATTGCTAAAAAGCTTGGCATTGAACACATCTTTAGTGAAGTCCTGCCACATGAAAAGGCAGAAAAGATTCATGAGATTCAAAAACAAGGTCATATTGTCGCTTTCGTTGGTGATGGCATCAATGATGCTCCAGCACTCAAGATGGCAGATGTTGGATTCGCTGTCGGTAGTGGCAGTGATATCGCTATTGACACTTCTGATGTCACACTGATGACCAATGATCTAGGTCTTGTCATTAAAGCCATCGACTTATCAATGGCAACCTTGAAAAATATTTATATTAACTTTTTCTGGGCATTCGCCTATAATATAGTCATGATTCCACTTGCGGCTTCTGGATTGCTTAATCCATCGTTAGCTGGCATTGGCATGGGATTTTCAAGTATTATGGTTGTGCTGAATGCATTAAGTCTAAATCTATTCAAATTCAAACCCATACAAAAAGGAGAACAGGCATGAAAATTACAGTATCAGATATCACATGCAATCATTGCGTGATGAAGATTCAAAAAGCTTTGATTATGAAAGGGCTCAACGCCAAAGTTGAACTGAGTGACAAATCCGTGACATTCAAAAATGAAAAGGATTTGGAAAAGGTTGTTCAAACGATTAAAGAAACGGGGTATACACCAGAGGTATGAGAATTGTTGGGGGAATGTATCGTGGTAGAAAACTGATTCAAGTCGGAAAAAAATCAACAAGAGAAACAGCGGACATGGTCAAAGAGTCCGTCTTTAACATGCTGGGTGGCACAACTGAAGGTATCATCCTTGATTTATTTGCGGGATCAGGAGCTTATGGCCTAGAAGCTATATCAAGAGGAGCAAAACATCTTTTTGCAGTTGATCATGACAAAGATGCCATCAGAACTATCTTGGCAAATGCTGAAATGCTTGGTGAAAAAGCGCATATTACCGTGATTCATCAAGATTATTTAAGATTCTTGCACGCATTAGATGCACATGATCTCTATGATTATATTTTCATTGATCCACCTTATGAAATGATGGTTCATGAAACAGTCATCGCTTCACTAAAAGATCATCTTAATCCTGACGGCATTATGATTTTCGAAACAAAAAAACAAGTTGAATTGCCAACAGAAATCGGTGATTTACATCAGATTAAAACAAGAACTTATGGTATAAAGAGGATTACTTTATACCAAAAAACGGATATTTCCAAGCATTAGAAATCTTCTAAAAAACATTGTAAACCACCTGGTTCAAGCGTATAATAAGAGATGGATATCAACGTTCTGTTCATCCATGCTCTTTCTTTATATACCTTTGTTAACACGTTGTTAAAAGCCATTCTAAGGAGGGATGCTTATGTCCGATTCGTATGAAAAGGAATCTGCTTTTATCTATGATCCGCTGATTCAGTATAAAAATGTCTACAAGGATACACATCATCAGAATGCATCAGACTATATTGATCAGTTGATCAAAAAATCTAATGTAAATATCGAAGAAAACAGAGAAACCATCAAGAAAATCAAGAAACTTCAGGCAGAAAGTGCTGAAGAAGCCAAACAGATCAGAAAAGTCAACAACTTGATAACGTTATTCATCTTATTGATTTTTGTTTCTATCGGTGGTGCTGGATATAGCATCTATCAACTCACTCAAGGTATGCAGGCATTCTACTATTATCTATTCATCGTTCTTGGAGTTATCTTATTGATAACCTCCATTATGGTCATTGCCAAAAAACTGAACCCAAAAGTTAAAGAACTGAAGATGCTAAAAGCAAAACTTGATAAAGAAATCAGTGACCTCATCCAAGTTGCTTGGCGTCAGATGGAACCACTGAATTTATTGTTTACCTATGGCATGAATACCGAACTCTTCGAAAAAACAATTCCTCAAATCAATTTAGATAAGATGTTTGACAGTAAACGCTTGGACTATCTGGTGAACAAATTTGGATTGAATGCTAAAAATGATAAAAATCGCTCTACGCTCTATGTGCAATCCGGAGAACTTCATGGAAATCCGTTCTTTATCGGAAACGATCTCATTCATCGTTTGGGAACAAAACGTTATACAGGATCCATCACCATTACATGGACGACAACCTCAACAGTCAACGGTAAGCGCGTCACCCAATTTCACAGTCAGGTATTGACTGCACATGTCGATAAACCTTGTCCCTATTACAACGAACAGCCTTATTTAGTTTATGGTAATGAAGCTGCACCAGACCTCTCATTTTCTAGAGAGGATTCAGACGCTGAAATTCTTTCAGAAAAGAAACTGGATCGCATGGTCAACAAAGATATCAAGAAGTTAGAAAAACTTTCTGAAAAGAGCACCAAGCGTGGTGAGAATTACACCGTGATGGCAAACTCTGAGTTTGAAGTGCTATGGGGTGCTAAAAACCGTAATAACGAAGTTCAATTCAGATTACTTTTCACACCACTTGCTCAAAAGCAATTGCTTGAGTTGATGAAAGATAAGGAAATTGCTTATGGAGATGATTTTGATTTCACAAAACAGAAGATGATCAACTACGTCTTTCCCGAACATCTTTCCACATTTAAGTTTGATATTTCACCTGAGTATTTCCATGGGTATGATGTCGATGTAATTAAAGAGAATTTCGTTCAGTATAATGATGAATACCTAAAGAATGTTTATTTTGCTTTCGCACCAATTTTAGCGATACCTTTATATCAACAAATGAAACCTCATGAATATATCTATAAAGATCTCTATAAGAGTTATGTCAGTTTTTATGAACATGAACGCGTTGTCAATATGATGAATGAATCAGAATTCAAACATCCTTTGTCAAAGACACGTAATATTCTTAAGACTTCTGTCGTAAAAAGTGGAGACTTCCGTGACACAATTAAAGTAACTGCCTATGGCTATGAAACCCAGGACAGAATAGATTATATCACTGTCTTTGGAGGCGATGGACGATCGCATCAAGTCCCTGTTCATTGGGTCGAATACCTTCCAGTTGAAAATGCTACAGATGTCGCGATCAATGTGGTTCAAGAAACCAAAGAAGAAAGTTATGCCGATCGTTTCAAGTCGATGCTAGAAAACTTGAAGGATGGTAAAGTATCAAAAGAAAATCTTTACATGGTAAGCTCGTTTATTGCATTCACGATAAAAAAATAGGACATTTTCCTAATCAATGCTATAATAAAAATGGAGGTTAATACAATGGCAAATGAATTAGATGAAATGACTGGTCCAGTTAACAAAGAAGGACGCGATGTAAGTGTTATTGAGAAACAGATTCCAGCGAAAGTTGGAGCAGGTTCGCTCGTTTTTGAAATTGTGCTGTGGGTTTTGGGTATTATCCCTGGCTTAGTCTTCTTATTCATGAAGATCAGTGCTCGCAATTATTTCCGTCAGCTTCAACAAAAGATTCAAGCCAATGCATCACAAATTGACAATTATCTAGAACAAAGAGTTCAGATATTGCAAAACGTAGTTGGCATTGTTGAAAAATCCATTGACTTAGACAAAGATGTCATGAAGACTGTTGCAGCATTCAGAGGCGGTGCTAACCCCAATGAAGAAAACAGAAGCCAGGTTGCTGGTCAACTTGATCAAGCAATGCGAAGCATTAATGTTGCATTTGAAGCTTATCCAGATTTAAAAGCACATCAGTCACTTGCTGATGCAATGCAGCAGAACAGCTATCTGCAAAGAGAAATCACAGCAGCTAGAGAAGTTTATAACGATACAGTACTTAAATGGAATCAGGATATCTTTGCATGGCCAACGAAGATGATTGTTGCTTCACGTGCTGGCTATACTTCAAGAATCCCATTCACTGCAAGTGCAGAAGTTAAGGAACAGGCAAGAGCAAAGTTTTTCTAATCCATAACCTTACATAATAAAAAGCATGTTGTCGAACATGCTTTTTTTGTTATTTGATGCGCTTATTTTTGATGAGTGCCACCTTTTCATCTGAAGAGATATGAAAGGTGAGTGCACGATAATGATATTTTTCATACTGTTCCAAGTAAGCTTGATAACTGATAGATGATAGATGCTCCAGGTGTGATTCAGTCATATCAATCTTGTCTCCTGTTGCAATCCAGAAGAGATAATCCTTGGATATTTTTTTCTTCGGATTTTTCAATATAGCAATGCCAATTGGATCAACGATATACTGTGATTGTGTGAAGAAATCATGAACATAGACTTTTTGTTTTGTTTTAGGTATTCTATACCTATAGAGAAACTCTTTATTTTTCCCGATGATTAAGATGACTTGTTCACTTTCAATCTGGCCATTCTCAAACACAATATAAAGACTTCCCAAAAGAGCAATGACGAGAACTGTTAAAATGACGTATTTCATATAGCCATCCACATAGAATGTGATGAGAACTCCAAACACCAAAGATCCTAAAATTGAATAAAGTGCAATCTGATTCGAAAATTTACGTGTTTGGATGGTATTAGATATTCCTTTAAGTTTTCGTTTTTTCAGATTAAACTTGAAAAATGTAAAACCGCCTGTGATGACCATGAACACATAAAATGCGAAAATGACAGGGAGTACTCTGGCCATAAAGTAGAACAGGATAACTTTTGTATCTAGCCCACTAGCAATCGTTTTGATAAATTCAAATACAGTGGATAGCAAAATAACTGTCAAGGCAACAATCGAAACCGTTCGCTTGCCTCCTAAAATACTATACAAGAAGTAGGCAATAATTAAATAACTGCCAAAGCTGAGAATAAATTGTATGAAATAGTCCATAATTGCCTCCTCGAAATTCGTTGATTTGACCTCATTATAATCAAATCCGCATAATCTGTCAAACGACACTCATTTTCGCTTGTATTTTAAATAGTAATCAAGTAAAATAGATGTAGCAAGATAGGAGTGATTAGTAGATGTTTCCAATTCAAATTTGGTTATTTGTCGTCTTATTGATTGTCGCATTGTTGGTTGGCGGGATTATCGGCTTTTTTGCAGCACGCGGATGGTTCAAGAGATACTTGGAAAAGAACCCACCAGTCAATGAAATGATGATTCGTGAAATGATGAAACAAATGGGCAGAACCCCATCAGAAAAACAAGTACGTCAGATTTTAGCTTCAATGAATCAATACAAATAGTTTTTCAATGACATATTCATATATGTCTTTTTTTTCAAGGAGGACCTCATGATTACACCTGAAATTACACAATTGATCAAACAATTGAAAACATATGCAAGACCTTTAGAAAAAGCACAAATAGACTATCTCTTTTTCGATGCACCGAAACAGAAAGTCATTGATGAGCTTGCCCAATATCAAAACGAAGATGGTGGATTTGGTCACGGGTTGGAGCCTGATTGCTGGAATCCAGACTCATCACCCATTCAATCATGGGCAGCAATGAGCATCATCAAAATGATTGAACTGAAGTCCAATCACAGTATTGTTGTCAATCTATTAAAATATCTTGAAGGTTCGTTTGATGAAAAAACGCAGTCTTGGCCACGCTTGATCAAAACCAATGATTTGTACCCTCATGCTCCATGGTGGACTTACAGAGAAGAAGATAAACCAGATTTTAATCCTTCAGCATCTATTGCCGGGTTCGTCTTAAGATATGCAAAAAAAGGAACCAAGGTCTATCAATATGCAGAACAAGTTGCGTTAAGAGTTCTAGCCTATATCGGAAGCAACCATGAAGAATCGGAAGTGCATGAACTTGCATGCATCATGGATATGGCTAATGATTTACCACTTGCACATCGTGGTGAACTTTTAACGAACACCCTCAAAAACAAATTACTCACCTTAGTGGATCTAACCATCGAGAAAGATGAAAAGAAATGGTTTACGTCGTATGTTGCTAAACCATCATCCTTGATTAAAGATCATCCTTCATTGGGTTCTAATCTCTATCAGCCTTTGATGTTTAAAGAATTCAATTTAGCGATGCTATCCAGAAATGAAGCCGGTATCTGGCCTGTTACATGGAATTGGGGCATGTATCCAGAAGCGTTTCTTGAAGCAGCTAAAATGTGGGTTGGTATCATTGGATGTGGCTATTTATATCTCATGCTTAAATTCGGATATATAAAAAAATAGTTCCTAGGAACTATCTTTTTTTTACATTTTAAGTTCTGTGCCTTCTCTGAGACGTTTATAATTGAGTTTATGTCTGATAAAGATGAGGATACCCAAACAAGTCACGATCACAAAATCCATGATGCGGGTCGGCATATTATATAAGCTGTCCTGAATAAAGATGCGAACCCCAAATGCGATGAGCGCTAAGACTGCTGCAGTTGTTGATGCAAGAGAGACATATCTTGTCTTGAGAAAGACAATCAAGAAGATGATAATCACTCCAAGCGCTATGAATGGCTCAATCGCAAAGATCATACCTGCTGAAGTAGCCACTGCCTTTCCACCTTTGAAATTGATGTAGATTGGAAAGACATGACCAAGCACAGCTGCCATACCGTAAACACTTGAGATATTGATGTTATACTGGCTCACCAGATAGAAACTTTGATTGCCAGTAATCTGCCCGATGAGATATACGATGAAGATCACCAACGCACCTTTAAGTCCATCAAACAAAAAAGCGAAAAATCCATATTTAAATCCAAGAACACGGGTAGCATTTGTTGCACCTGTGTTTTTTGATCCATGTTCTCTGATATCGATATTTTTGAATACTTTCCCTATAATCAATCCACTAGGGATTGAACCGAGAAAATACGAAAGAATCATAAAGCATGCAATCCAAAGATAAGTCATCTGATCACCTCATTACTTAATCATTATATCACGTGCATTTTGAAATGCAAATGATAAAAATAAAACATATTCAAAGATTGTAGTTGACTATATTTTTTGGTATAATAGAGTCATACAAATAAGTTGGTGATCATGTGAATAAAACAAACAAAATTTATGATGAAAAATCGATTCAAATCCTAGAAGGTCTTGAAGCAGTCAGAAAAAGACCTGGGATGTATATTGGATCAACCGATGCAAAGGGTCTTCACCATCTGGTTTGGGAAATCGTGGACAATGCCATTGATGAATCCCTATCTGGATATGGTAATGAAATCACCCTGATCATCAAAGCTGACAACAGCATTGAGGTTTCTGATAATGGACGTGGTATGCCTTATAAGATGCATGCATCAGGACGCCCTACAACAGAAATCATTTTTACTGTTTTACATGCTGGGGGTAAATTTTCTGATACCGACGGATACAAAGTATCCGGTGGTCTTCATGGTGTCGGGTCCTCCGTTGTTAATGCCCTCAGTCAATTCTTGGAAGTCACCATCTACCGAGACCAGACAATCTGGCATCAAAGATTTTCAGATGGCGGATCAAGAATCAGTCCTTTGGAAAAGATCGGTGAAACGAAAAAAACAGGAACAACTGTATGGTTCAAGCCTGATCCAAAAATCTTCTCTACCACCTTGTTTCAATATGATATGATCAAGGAAAGACTAAGAGAAGCCGCATTTTTGATTAAGGGATTGAAAATCAATTTGATTGACCAAAGAAAACCTCAAAAAGAGTCTTTTAAGTACGATGACGGCATCAAAGCATACATCGACTTTTTAAATACGGATAAAGAAGGACTTCATGACACTTATCTGATCAATTCCGAGTACCAACTGGTTGAAAAGAAAAAGAAGAAAATTGAAATCGATATTGCTTTCCAATTCACTACCAGTTATCAGGAGACCATCCTGTCTTTTGTCAATAATGTTCGAACCAAAGATGGTGGTACCCATGAAATCGGATTCAAGTCTGCACTGACACGTGCATTAAATGATTACGCTAGAAAATATGCCATCTTAAAAGATAAAGATAGCAATTTGGATGGATCGGACATTCGTGAAGGTCTAACTGCAGTCATTTCTCTTCGCATACCAGAAGAAGTTCTGGAATTTGAAGGACAAACCAAAGGCAAACTTGGTACGCCAGAAGCGAGAAATGCGACAGATTCCATCGTCTATGAAAACATCACAACCTATTTAGAAGAAAATAGACAAATTGCTAGCCAAATCATCAATCGATCCATTCAAGCACAAAAAGCTAGAGATGCTGCTAGAAAGGCAAGAGATGAAGCAAGAAACGGAAAATCCAAACAGAAAAAAGAGATTTCACTTTCTGGTAAGCTGACTCCAGCCCAAGGCAAGGATAAGTCCATCAACGAATTATTTCTAGTTGAAGGTGATTCTGCTGGCGGATCAGCAAAACAAGGTAGAAACCGAAGATTCCAAGCAATTTTACCACTTCGTGGTAAAGTCATCAATACTGAAAGAACTTCTGTCGAAACCATTCTAAAAAATGAAGAAATTTCAACCGTCATCTATACAATTGGTGCTGATTTTGGTGCTGATTTTGATCTTAAGAAATGTAATTACAATAAAATCATCATCATGACTGATGCGGATACAGATGGAGCACATATTCAAATTCTATTACTCACTTTCTTCTTCAGATACATGCGTCCTTTAATAGAAGATGGCAGACTTTACATCGCTCAACCTCCTTTATATAAACTCACAAAAAAGCGTGGAAAGAAAGAAGAGATCTTTTATGCATGGTCTGATGAAGAGCTTAAAAATCTAATTGATGACAACCCTTATACGTTACAACGCTATAAAGGATTAGGTGAAATGAATGCTATCCAACTCTGGGATACGACCATGAATCCTGAAACACGTGCACTTATACAAGTGAAAATCGATGATCTCAGTGCTTCTGATAAGCGCATTTCGGTGTTGATGGGTGATGATGTCACGCCAAGAAGAGCATGGATTGAAGACAATGTCGACTTTGAAATCAGTGATGATTTCGATCTTGAACAGGGGGTGGAATAATGGCAAATATCAGTAAAAAACTCGATGAGTTTGTTGAAAAGGTCATTGAATCCTCGTTAGATGAAATTGTTTCTGAACGTTTTGCCAGATACTCAAAATACATCATTCAAGATCGTGCACTACCGGATGCAAGAGACGGGTTAAAGCCTGTACAAAGACGTATTTTATATGCCATGCAGCAAATGGGTATGTTGCATAACAAGCCTTATAAGAAATCAGCAAGAATCGCTGGTGAAGTGATGGGGAAATATCATCCTCATGGTGATTCATCGATTTATGAAGCGATGGTTAGACTGAGTCAAGACTTCAAAATGAGAGTCCCATTAATCGATATGCATGGAAATAACGGTTCTATTGATGGAGACAGTGCAGCAGCTATGCGTTACACTGAAGCAAGACTTTCTATCGCTGCAGAAGCACTCCTTTCTGATATAGAAAAACGGACAGTTCCTTTCGTGCCAAACTTTGACGATGAGGAGTTAGAACCTGTGGTTCTACCGGCAAAATTCCCGAATCTTCTTGTCAATGGTGCAACCGGGATCAGTGCCGGATACGCAACTAAAATCCCACCACACAATTTAAGTGAGGTTGTTTCAGCAACCATCGCCTATCTAGATAATGAAAATATCTCGATGGATGCCATCGCAGAAATCATCAAAGGGCCAGATTTCCCAACCGGAGGTATTGTCCAGGGTCACGCAGGTATTAGAAGTGCTTTAGAAACTGGTTCTGGTAAAGTTGTCATCCGTGCCAAATCGATGATTGAAGAAGTCTCAAAGAGCCAAGATAGAATCATCATTACTGAAATTCCTTATGAAGTGAACAAAGCTGATCTTGTCAAATCAATGGATCTCCTTCGTATCGATAAAAAGATTGATGATATTTTAGAAATCAGAGATGAATCCGATAAAGACGGGTTACGTATTGCAATTGACCTCAAAAAAGGTGCGGATGCGCAATTCATTCTGAACTTCTTATTAAAATCTACTGATTTACAAGTTTCTTACAACTATAATATGGTTGCAATACTCAATCATCGTCCAGTTTTGGTCGGTGTCATTCCTATTTTAAAAGCTTACGTCAACCATCAAAAAGATGTCATCACTAATCGGTCTAATTACGAACTAGCCAAGGCGAACAAGAGACAGCATATCGTTTTAGGTTTAATTAAAATGGTTTCTGTTGTTGAAGATATCATCCGAATCATCAGAAACTCGCAAAATAAGCAAAATGCCAAAGAAAACATCATGAATGCTTTTGAGTTTTCAGATTTACAAGCAGAAGCTATTGTTACACTCCAATTATACCGTTTGTCTAATACCGACATCTTAGCTTTACAAAACGAAAATGATGCCTTAAATGATAGAATCAAAGAACTTGAACATATCCTTTCCAGTGAACATGCTTTAAGAAAGGTCATTAAGAAAGAATTGGTAGAAGTTTCCAATTTACTTGGAGAAGATCGCAGATCAGAAATTGAAGCCGAAATTGAAACCATTAAGATTGATCATAAGGATTTAGTGAGTGACGAGAAAGTCATGATTGGTGTTACCAAAGAAGGCTACATCAAACGGGCAAGTACAAGAAGCTATCAAGCATCTCAAAGTGTTGGTCTTAAGGCTGATGATGCTTTGGTTTTCGAAAAAGAAGTCAATACTTTAGATACACTTTTGATGTTTACCAATTTGGGAAACTTCATCTTCCTTCCAGTCTATAAGATTGATGAACAGAAATGGAAAGACCTAGGAATCTATATCAACAATATTGTTCCAATTGAACGGGATGAAATCATCATCAAAACCCTTTCAGTCGATACTTTTTCCACCAATCAGGTGTTACTTTTAGCAACCGCACAGGGTATGATGAAGCAAACGAAACTCAGTGATTTTGAAGTCTCTAGATACAATAAACCAATGAAGGCAATGCGTTTATCAGATGGTGATGCACTGGTTTGTGTGGATATCAATGAAAAGACCAATATTTTGTCCATTTCGAAAAATGGATATGCTTTAAGATTCCGTTCGGTTGAACTGCCTATGTATGGATTGCAAGCTGGTGGCGTCAGAAGTATGAGTGTTGCTCATGACGATCAGCTGGTATCCGCAATGTTCGTTCATCCATCGGATGAATTTGTTATGCTTACCACGAGAGGGCATATCATCAAGGACATCGTTGAAGAACTGCCTATCTATAACCGAAACAGACGTGGTATTCTGGTCATTGATCATCAGAAATCAAATCCTCATTTTGCAGTCTCAGCATCAAGACTCACAAAGCAACAACAAAAACAGGATGTTCCTGTCTTAATCGTAACAGAAAGAAGTTCACTTAAAACGACTGTCTCTGAACTGAAATACAGCGGAAATAAGTTTGGAAAAAAAATGTATGATGATGCTGACCTTGGCAGAGGATACAGTATCGAAATTGAAGGACTTGAAGAGGAAGTTGTCGAAGAGAAAGTGACAGAAAGACTTTTGAAAAAGAAGATCAAACCAGTCCTTGATCCGATTGATATCCTTAAAGAAGAAGTGGTTCAACAAGATCAAAAAACCATCCATCTTAGTAGATTAGATCTCTTTGATGACGAAGACGAATAAGGAGAAAATACCCAATGAAACTGAATATTGAAACAACACAAATCACATATGATAAACCTATGGTACTTAAAGAGATTGCTAAATCCATGAAGATTAAAGATGCTTTGGCAGCTAAAGTCAATGATCGTCTAAGAGAACTCAGTTATATCATCACCAAGGATGCTAATGTCTCATTTTTGAGATATGATCATCCGGATGCAATCAGAATTTATGAATCCACCTTGAGATATGTGATTGCTATGGCAATCAAGAAACTTTATCCTAGTGCTAAGGTCAGATTCAACTATAGCATTTCAAGATCTATTTTGGGCGTTTTTGAATCTTTTGATGGCATTGTCAATCATGAAGTTATTGAACGGATCAGAGACGAAGTCAAGACCATTATTTCTCAAGATTTTGAAATCAAGCGGAAACGTGTCTCCATTGGTGAAGCAACGAAAATTTATACTGAACTTGGCATGCCTGATAAAGTGGCAATTCTAGCCTATAGAGAAGAAGACTATGTCAACTTATACGAATGCAACGGATACATCAACTACATGTTTGGATACATGTTACCTTCCACTGGTTATTTGAATGACTTCAATATGTTTTTATACAATCCAGGATTTATCATTCAATACCCAAGAGCTGAATACAATGGTGAAATCCCACCGTTTTCAGATGAACCACGATTTGGTATGGCCTTAAAGGAAGCAGCAAAATGGGGTAAAGTCATCCATGGTAATACCATTCCATTGATCAATGCCTATGCTAAGGATTATGTAACATCAGTTGAATTTGTCAATATTTGTGAAACCAAACACCACCATATGCTCAATGAACTCGGTGATATGATTCAAAGTAATATTGAAAGTATTCGCTTGATTGCTATTGCTGGTCCTTCATCATCGGGAAAGACAACCTTCTGCACCAGATTGCGTATCGAACTCATGAGCAGAGGTATCACCCCTGTTATGATTTCCATTGATGATTACTACAACAGTAAGGATAAAGCACCAAAGAATGAAGATGGATCACCTGACTTGGAACATGTCGATGCACTCGATGTCGAACAATTCAATCATGATATGCTCGGTTTAATCCAAGGTGAAGAAATTACCTTACCAAAATTTAATTTTGTTAAAGGCGTCAGAGAGAAAGGTCGTACGGTTAAACTCGATTCTGATACACCAATCATCATTGAAGGTATTCATGCCTTGAATGAACGACTGACCAAGAGCATCCAGAAGCACCAAAAGTTCAACATCTATATTTCACCACAAACACAACTACACATTGATAATCACAATCCAATCAGTATCACTGAATTGAGACTTTTAAGACGTATCGTCAGAGATCAAAAATTCAGAAACTCATCAGCCATTGAAACCATGGATATGTGGCCATCAGTGAGACGTGGAGAATTCAAATGGATTTATCCAACTCAGAAAGAAGCGAACTATGTATTTAATTCCGAACTCAGTTATGAACTGGCTGTTTTGAAAAAACATGCAGTTGAGCAGCTTCAGGCTATACCTAGCGATAATGAACATTTCATTACAGCAAACAGATTATTAAAATTCTTGAAGTATTTCGATGACATCGAAGATGACATCGTCCCTTGCAATTCCTTGTTGCGCGAATTTATCGGAGGCAGCAGTTTCAGACTCTAATAAGGAAGTGATTTGATGAAGGCTTTAGCCAATATGGAACGTATCCAAATCTCAAATGAAGTGATGTTACTTTTGTTATCGCTTTATGAATACAAAGGGAAATCGTTTTATTATGACGATCTGTTTTCTCGTGATCAAGCTATGTTTGAAAAAAAGACGATGGAGCATAACCTCATCGCACTGGCTCGTTACCTTGATTTGAAAATGACAGATGCTCGAATCAGACTTTTTGCAAAAAAACCAATGTCTGCTCGAACAAAAGATGAATATCTATTAGCCAGCCTTAAAGCGGCTTTGTATCAACTACACAAACGACCAGAGTCATTTGAACTTCTAGTCAATGAAGTCGGTAACTTAATCAAACAATTATCTAAAAATACCGATCCCATTCAATTTGCAACCTATGAGAAACAAGAGGAAGGTGTCCTCAAACTCAAAAAACATTCCAAGAAGGATGATTTGGAAGAACTGATTAAGCTCTTTGAGCGTAACCTCAAAAGCAAAAAGTTTGAATTAACGCAGTTGATTGCTAATTTCTATGTTGATTTTTTGAACATGCAAATACTAACCAAACATAATGATCTGGTTGCTTTGATACTGCTTTATGCCTTATTGGCAAAAAACTTTACTGTTTTCAAATATGTCAGTTTCTTCAAATATTTTCTTAAAGACAAAGAGGGATGGCAGAGTGGTGTCATTACAGCAAATTATTATTGGTCTTCAGGGTTTGCCCAAACCGATATGATCAGTAGAATGCTCATCAACTTGCTTTTAAACGCTTATGATGAAATTGATGATAAAGCACATGAATATGTTTTTGAGAAAGATTTGAACAAATCCAACAACATCGAAAACAGCATCATGAAACTCGATGAAATCTTCACAAAAGAAGATTTACGAAAACGTCATCCCAATGTCAGTGATGCAACCATAGATCGAACACTGAAGCGACTCAAGATCGAGGATAAGATCCGCCCACTCGGTAAAGGCAGAAGTTCAAAATGGCAACGTATCATCTCCGGAAATAAAAAATACGGGATGGAACAGCTCTCACTTTTCAATGATTAAGGGCAATTGCCCTTTTTTTATTCAAATTAAGCAATTTTGGAAGTATTATGCAAATATTTGGTATAATAAATGAGGAAATCGGAGGCATAAAATGGATATCAATCAAGTTAAAAAACTAAGAGAACAAACAGGTGCTGGAATGCTCGAATGTAAAAAGGCATTGGAACAAGCCAATGGAAGTTATGAAGATGCTCTAGCTACCTTGAGTAAACATACAGAAAAGAGTGCTGGAAATCTTCGAGTCGCATCAAAAGGATTATGTGGAATTGAAACATTAGACAATGAGGCAATTTTATATGAACTTAACGCTGAAACAGATTTTGTAGCGAAAAACGAACATTTCGTTTCACTTGTGAAACGTTTGGGTGAAAAGTTGATCGAAACGACAGTGACCAATCCAAAAGACGCATTGAAGATCACAATGGACGACCAAACAGTTTCTGATGTGCTGTTGCACACCAGTGTTTTGATCAAGGAAAATATCATCTTAAGACGTTTTTACCGTGTCGTCAAGACGGCTGAACAAACCTTTGGAACCTATGTGCACATGGGAGGTAAAGTTGTAACTCTCGTTATTTTGGATCATCAAAATCAGACTTTGGCAGATGGTCTCGCACTCCAAGTGGCAGCAAACGCACCTTTATATCTTTCTGTGGATCAAATCGATCAGGATACACTCAATTATGAACAGTTCATGTATGAAAAAAATCATGGACATTTTAATCAACAAGCATTTGATGCTTATCTCAAGGAAGTGAGCTTATACACACAACCTTACGTTAAAGATCCAGAAAAGACTGTTGAATCACTGCTTAAAGAAAATCAGGTCCAAGTTATAGATTTCTTCCGTTTTGAACTCGGTCAGGGTATCGAGAACAAACTGAACTGCAAACTAGACATTCCCTGTGATGGTTCAAAGATAACTGTCACACCGATTCTATAAATCATATCATTTGTAAATCATTCAAAAACGACTATAATTAAAGTATAAGGAGTGATTCATATGAAGCAGTTTGAAAATGTTGGAAAAATCGATCAAATCGTTCGTTATGTCCTAGCCTTGGTCTTTATCGTGTTATCATTCACAGTGAGTCCATGGTTTATCATCGGTGCAGTCATTGCGTTTGTTACAGCATCCATTAAGGTATGCCCACTTTACATGATTGTCGGTTTAAAGACGAACAAATCCGAAGACAAAAAATAAAAAACGGTCCCTTAGGGACCTTTTTTATGATTTGAACATACCGGATTGAAGAATTTTCATCACTTGATCTGTGATTCGATCCAATTCCATGTCAGTCAGTGTGTCCTTGAAAAGAACCTGCAAACCGACGAAATTGGAAATCCCCATTAAAATATAGGATAAAGTTTCTAAGTCGACATCATCTCTGACTTCATTGGAATCAACCGCATGTTTAAGCTGTCTGACATAATCATGAGAAAATGTTTGATAGTATTCCTGAAAAAGTTCTTTATCAGCAAACATGGATTCCCAGATGATGCGATAGGCAAGTGGATCCATCCAAGCAAATTTCAAGAACGCTCTTAACCCGAGTCGTTCTTTTTCATATCGGGTGGTTGCTGATGCAATGCCTTCACTGATTGCCTTTCGAATGGACTTTCTATATTTTGCCAATAAATAGGAATAGAGTGCATACTTGTCATCAAAATATAAATAAAATGTGCCTGTAGCAATCCCTGCCTTTTCAATAATCTCATTAATAGATGTTGCTTGATATCCATTTTTCGAGAATAGTTTCTTGGCGGTTTCAATAATTTGTTCGAATGTTTTCTGTCCATCTTTTCTTTTTGGTAGACGGTAATTCATTGCTTCCATATCATCACCCATTACTAGTGTATACCATTCAAATCAAAAAGACAATGATAATATGCGTATGTTTTTATTGTACTTTTATGTTTTGACCATGTTTTGATAGGTCTGATGCTTCTGCATCAAAACCTTGAATTCTACGAAAAAATAAATGATTGATTTCACTTCATCTCTTTTTGTATAGCAAAAGCATTGAAATAGATTGACAAAATATAATCACTATGATAAGATGAAAGCGTAACATGAATAATTATTCAACTTAATATTAAACGCTTACAAACCATTAAACATTACAGTAAAGCCATTCTATTCAGACTTTGTTGTATGTTTTATAATATTACACAGAAAATGAAAACGCTTTTAAGCAAAGGAGAAATGTATGAAAAAGGTTTTTATCGTTGGTGCAAAAAGAAGTCCAATTGGTTCTTTTATGGGTTCGCTTGGTACATTGCATCCAGCAGAATTCGGATCACAAGTTCTTTCTTCCCTCTTATCTGAAGCAAAGATCGACAAATCCGAACTTGATGAAGTTTTAGTCGGTAATATTTTACCAGCAGGTTTGAAACAAGGTTTGGCACGTCAGATTTCAATTGGTTCTGGCATTCCAGCTTCCGTACCTGCCTATGGCGTGAATATGGTTTGCGGCTCAGGTATGAAGTCCGTTATGAACGGCTTTAGCAATATCGCAAATGGATTCCACAACTTGGTTGTTGCTGGTGGTGCAGAATCCATGAGTGGAGCACCATACTTAGTCCCTGCACAAGTCAGAGTTGGTGTCAAAATGGGAGAACAACCTTTGAGAGATCATATGCTCTATGATGCATTAACTGATGCTTTTGAAGGTTATCATATGGGAATCACTGCTGAAAATATCGTTGACAAGTACAATATAACACGCGCAGAACAAGACCAGTTCTCTTGGCATTCTCAACAAAAAGCAATTGCTGCTCAAGATGCTGGGAAGTTCAAGGATGAAATCGTCCCTATCACAATCAAAACGAGAAAAGGCGAAATCGTTTTTGCTGATGATGAATATATCAATCGGACGACCAATTTAGAAAAATTGTCTCAATTAAGACCAGCTTTCAAAAAAGATGGTAGCGTCACAGCTGGTAGTTCATCTGGAATCAACGACGGTGCTAGCTTTATGTTACTAGCGAGTGAAGAAATGGTTAAGAAATATGGATTTAAGCCTTTGGCAGAGATTGTTGGAATAGGTCAAGGTGGTGTTGACCCTTCCGTGATGGGTCTTGGACCTACTCCAGCAATCCGTCAGGCTTTGAACTTTGCAAATCTTAAGTTAGATGATATGGATTTACTCGAACTCAACGAAGCATTTGCAGCTCAATCCCTTGGTGTTGTCAAGGAACTTGTTGAAGAACATCAAGTTGATAAAGAAAAGTTACTTGCTAGAACAAACGTCAATGGTGGTGCAATTGCACTTGGCCATCCAGTTGGAGCAAGTGGTAATCGCATCATCGTAACATTGTTGCATGAAATGCTAAAGCAACCAAAAGCTCAATATGGGTTAGCTAGCTTGTGTATCGGTGGCGGTATGGGTACTGCTATCATTTTGAAGAAAGTATAAAAAGGAGAATATCATGGGAAAATTAGATCACAAGGTTGCTATCGTTACAGGTGCAGCCCAAGGTTTAGGTATGTCAATGGCTTTAGAATTTGCAAACGAAGGTGCTAAAGTGATTGCAGCTGATATGAGTGAAATCAATTATGAACATAAAAATGTTTTCGGTTATCATTTAAAT
>QKIB01000109.1 GCA_003249785.1 Acholeplasmatales bacterium | reverse complement strand
TGATGTTCGTATATGCATTATGATTAACCATCATTTGGAATTCATCGGGTCCCATGACACCATAATATCCAAACTTGGTTTGATCTTGATTGTATTGCCCGCGCGATGAAAAGAATCTGGCAATCTCCACAAGCATTTCAAATCCATAATTCATCAAGAATGATTCATCCTTGGTGTTTTTGACATAATGCCAAATGGCATATGCAACACCACTGGTAGGCTGGAACTGTAAAGATGCATGTTGCCATAAGTCACAAGCTTCATCCCCATTGAGTGTAGCAATCGGATAACATGCACCTTGGCAATCCAGTTCCTTCGCTCTTGCTCTTGCCTGATTTAATGTGTTATATCTGAACATGAGCAAGTTCTTTGCTGCTTTAGGATTTGAGAATAGATAGACAGGTAAACAATAGGTTTCAGAATCCCAGAAGGTATGACCTGAATAAGATTCCCCGGTCAACCCTTTAGCTCCGATGTTGTTGTTTTCGGAAACACCTTGATATGTATTGACAAGCTGAAATAAACAATATCTAATGCCTTGTTGATTGTATGCATCGCCTTCAATCACGATGTCATTAGCTTGCCAGTATGCATCATAAAAAGCTTGATTATCTTTAAGCGTCTGTTCGTATGAAGCGCTTGATAACAAGTCTTTGGCAAGATCCATACAAACAAGTTCTGTACACTTCTTGTTCTTATCAATCAAGGAAACGATGGATTTTTCAATACGAACTTCTTGATCCAAATCAAAAGAGAATGTCTCTAGATTCAACCGGTCACGATATTCAAATTCGGATTGAGATTCAATGTTACTCTTTAATTGATACAAAGAGAATACGGATTGATTGGATGTTGTCGTTCCCAATACAAATCGATTGCCATGAGTAACCACATCCCAGAATCCTGGCTGTCCCCAATGCTCGATATCAAGATCAAGTCCGATCTGAATCTTAAGCTTTCCAGAATACTCAATGGGTTTGATCTCAATCACTTGATGTGCAAGTTGATAGGTCTTCATGTTGAGAATTCTCTTAAAGGTAATTTTAAACAAATTCTTGACCTTATAGGAGCGAACAGATTCGCCTGTTTTAAAATCTAAAGTGCGTTGATAATCCTTAATGTCTTTTGGATCAAAAACAAATAGTTCGTCATTGATATAAAGTCTTGTATAAAAGAAATTGGCTGCATTCACCATATAATGCAACTTATCGGAAATGCCTTTATAATGGCTTCTTCTGATATCTTTAGGAATTTCATAAATCCCATTAAAATACGTTCCGATCAATTGTTTTTTAGGATAGCCTTCGTCAAAGAAACCACGAACACCCATGTATTCATTAGCAATGGAAAAAAGAGATTCCGAAACCAATACACTGGTTTCATGAAAGCCATGCTCTACTAATTTCCATGGATTGACTTCGATGTATCTTTGTGCGATTTTTGCCATAATATCTCCTCGAATCTAAACGCAATGTTCTTTATTTGATATACCCATAATGATTGAGTATGTTTCTAACTTCTTTGATTTCAATCTTTTGATTGCTCTTGTTGATGACATAGATCTTGGATTGAAAATCGTAATGAATATCAGGATCTTTTTCTTGATATCTGATGTCGTATCCATAGTTCTTGAGTTCTCTGGATAACTTCTGTTGTTCAGTAAGTTCAAGATTGAAATCGATGGTTATGACTTGATTAATGTCTTCTCTCACACGCTTCTTGTTTTTATCAAAGACGAGTATATGTCCTGTGAAATCCAAATAACATTGTTTACCAATCTTTTGATTCTTATCAACAAGCACACGAATCACTTGTCCAAAGCATTCTACGTGAATCAGTTGATTGAACCCAAAGTTTTCAACAATAGACACAATCCCTTGAATTGTTTTTGAATTGGGTTGATTAAAGACATTGATGTCTTGTGGACGTATCGTCAAATCAAAAGATGATAGGCTTCTAGATTCAACCAATGACTTCACTTCTTCATGAACGATGATTTCCTGATCACCCATCCAAAATTTTCCATTTTCATATCGTGCACGTAGTACATTGCTTTCAGGAGAGCCCATGAAAGTTGCTGCATCTAAATGAACAGGATGATGATACATCTGCTCAGGTGTACCTACCTGAACCACATGACCATCCATGATCAAGACGATTCGACTGGACATCGCCATCGCTTCAATCTGATCGTGTGTCACATAAATGCTTGTGACTGAAAATGCATTTTGGAATCTAATAAGTTCACTTCTCATCTGCGTGCGAAGTACAGCATCCAAATTGGATAATGGCTCATCAAACAAGATGAGTTTATTATTATCAACAAGTGCTCTTGCTAGAGCAACTCTTTGTCTCTGTCCACCAGAGAGTTGATGAGGATAAGATCCTAGTTTTTCCATCAACGATAATTTTCTTGATATTTCTTCAATGCGTTTCTTCTTTTCAAATTTATCGATTTTGTGATTCAATAAACCAAACTCTATGTTTTCATAAACCGTTAGGTTTGGTAACAATGCATAATTCTGAAAAACAAAACTTAAGTGTCTATTTGATGGATCTTTATCGTTTTGAAGATCACCATCAATATAGATTTCACCATCCGTGATCTCTTCCAAACCAGCAATCATTCTCAGTATCGTCGTTTTTCCTGATCCAGAAGGTCCAACCAAAACCAAAAACTCATTTTCAAATATCTCTAATGAGAAATCTTCAATGACGAGTTTGTTTTTCTGATAGGACTTGTAGACGTTACGAAGAGAAATGTCTTTCATAAAAACCTCTTTTACTTAATACCTGTATTTAATGCATTGGATGTAATGCGTTTTTGGAAAATGAAGAAGATAATGACTGGTGGAACCATCGTGAATAACAACAATGCCAAGAACTGATCTAATGTGATGTTATAGGCATACATTTCAGCATTGACCTTAAACAGTTTGATCATGACAGTCCAGTAATCCTGATTATTGATCATGATGTATGGCAATAAGAAATCATTCCAAGCTCCGGTTACAGAGAAGATTGCTACAACCATCATGACAGGTGTTGATAAAGGAACGATAATTTTGAAGAAAGTTTGAATCTTCGATGCACCTTCAATTTCAGCAACTTCGAATAGATCTTTTGGAAGTCTATCAAAGTGTGTTTTAAATAATAGGAAATTGAAAGGGGATGCTCCAGCAATGAACCAGAATGGGATCAAAGTGATGAATGTCGATTGAACCTGACGTAAGGACATGCCTGTAATACTCGAAATGAAAGTGTAAATACCAGTGATATTCTTATAAAGTGGAACAAGAGCAACTGCTGGTGGAATCAACATGGAACCTAAAATGAGATAAAAGATGAATTTGCTGCCTTTGGGCTTTAAGACCGAAATCACATAAGCGAGTAATCCATTGAATAGGACTGCACAGACTGCAGCACCTAAGGATATGAATAACGAGTTATAGACATTACGCATGATTTGCGTCTTTTCAATGACAATAGCATACTTACTGAAATCAAAAGATGTTGGGAAGAACTTATACTGTGCTGGAAGCTGTAAGAGTTCATTACTTTGTTTGAATGAAGTAATGAATAACCAAAAGAATGGAAAGATCACAGCAAGCATTCCAATCACAAGAATGGTGAACATAACATAATATCCAATACGTCTACCCGGTTTCTTATAATCTGAATATGTCAGGATGCCTTCTGTCTTTGGTCTAAAGATCCACAATCCAACTTTCTTGGTATATCCAAATAAGAGATTGAATCCTTTGCTAATGGTTCTCATAAGCCAAACAATGCCTAGATGCTTGACTAACCAAATAATACTTAAACCAATCTCATGAACTCCTTGTTTGATCTTAACTGCAATCTGATGAGATAACTTATGTTCTTGCTTTTCCATCCGTTCTACAATCATGTCATAGGAAACATATGGTTTAGTCTTTGAAGAACTGAGAGTTGTCTTTCTATCAAAGTAGAGATAAACATAGGTAAATCCCAAAAGGATGAACATGGTGATAACACCAAGTGCTGCAGCTTGTCCTGTATTCTGGGTTGTATAAATCAACTTA
The DNA here is from genome assembly GCA_003249785.1 of Acholeplasmatales bacterium. GTDB lineage: Bacteria > Bacillota_I > Bacilli_A > Acholeplasmatales > Acholeplasmataceae > Peloplasma. The sequence goes on along the minus strand of QKIB01000109.1, from coordinate 2,951 downwards.
TAGATTAACAAGCCCAAGGTGTTCGCTGTATCGTTTGTTTGACCCATGAAGATCATAGGCTCATAAAAGATCTGAAAGACGGATATAATCTGAATAATTAATAAGAGCTTGATATTGGAAAAGAGGGCAGGTAAGGTAATATAACGCAATCTCTTCCAAACCGATAATCCTTTGACTCTTGCTGCTTCATATAATGAATGATCAATCGATTGAACGGTTGCTAAGTAAATCAGCATGGTCGCCCCAGCTGATTTCCAAGTGAGTGTCATGATGATCAGCGGAATTGAAAGTTGATCATTGCTGATCCATTCTGAAGTTGGTAAACCCAATTTCGCTAAGACAATATTGAAAAAGCCGTAATCATTGGCATCCATCATGATCTTCCATGTCAGGATGACAGCAATCGCAGGCACGATATTTGGGATATAGAAACCAACTTTAAAAATGCTCTTCACACGAACGACTTCACTAATCAATAATGCCAAGATAATCGGAATCAAGAATCCAATGATCAATGAGTAAAAGACATAAAGCAATGTATTTTCGAGTGCATGTGCAAATCTGGGATCTGCAAAGACACCGACATAGTTTTCAAATCCATTGAAACTGACAATATCAAAGTGATTGGTAACAGCAAAAGAATAGACAATGTTCTGTAACAGCGGTCCCCATATGAAGAAAGTAAACAAAATGAGGGAGGGTACAGCGATTGCCCATGCTAAAAGATGCTTCTTGAAGCTTGCTTTATTCAGTTTTCTCTTTTGCTGTTTGGCTTCGGTCATATTATCCCAAATGATCTCTTAAGTATGTTTCAAAAAGTTCTTGTTTAGAATTCAAGGATGAGGTAACATCAAATCCAGGATTTTTCAAGTTCACCACAACCTGATCAAGTAATTCATACATGTATTGCGTATAGTAAGGTTCTTCACGTCTTCTGGTTAAAGGCAGTTTGTCATAGAAGTCTTGGAAGTTATGGAATGCGGAAACATTGACGTATTGTGCATTGAGAGACTCAATCAATGAAAGATAGTCTTCATTAATCCATGGTCTGACTTCTGGCAAGATCAACATATTCTTACGTGTTGCTGTCTGTAAACCTTCACGCATCGCATCTTGAGCAACCTGAGATACTTCTGGTGAACGTCCCATGTATTCCAAGAATCGAATTGCACCTTCTACTGCTTCATCGGAATCATCTGCACTGAACATATAAGGTGTTCCACCGAAAAGTGTATATTGACCACCAGGTCCAGCAGGAATTGGAATGAATGCAATCGCATCACGATCCATACCACCTTGAGTGATGACATTGGAAATGACATCATTACCAGCAATTGCCATACCGATTTGGCCATTGCCAAGTCGGGTAGCCCATTCGGAATAGTTCATATTACCGATCGGTACGAGTTCATTATCATAAAAACTCTTTAAGTATTCCATTGCAGCAATCGCTTCTGGTGAATTCAGGTTGGCATGCACATCATTATTGGCATCGAATGTTTCAAGAGATGCACCAAATGCCCACGCATAATTGGAATATTGCCATCCACCGTTCTTATCGACATTGAGAATGATCATACCATCAACGCCTGTATTTTCCTTAATGGTCTGACAATACTGGAATAACTCAGTCATAGTCTGAGGATAATGCTTTTCACTTGGATTATCAGGATTAACGATATCATAAATGCCATCCCCATCATAATCATCAACAAGACCTGCATCATAAAGCACATCCAAATTGACAATCATACCCAATCCATAGCCATCACGAGGAATGCCATATAACCGATCATTAAAGGTTAGATAGTTTCTCAGTTCGGGATCCATCTTGTCATACCAGCCGAGATTGGTAACGATATCTGTGATATCTTTAGCATATCCGCCATCAACAATCATCTGAGGCTCAGTGAACCAAGTTTGAAAAACTGTTGGTAATGTATGGGAATTCGCACGTGCATAAAAAGCTTCAACTGAATAAGTAAAAGACTCTCCAATGATTTCATATTGAGGATAGTCAGTTTCAAATCTGGCTTTCCATGTTTCAAACATAGCAACATCATCCGTATTGGCAGATTCTGGCCACATACCGATGACCACTTCTATTTTTGCACTTTGCTTACAAGCGACCAATCCAATGATCATGAATGCCATGACTAACAACAATAATATTTTTCTCATGTTTATTCTCCTAATGTTTTTATTGTACACCGCTTCGTGCAATAAAAACATTAGACTTCTCCCCTTCACATGAAGAGGAGAAATCATTTATGTTTTTATTTGAATCGATAAATGCTATTTTATTCTGTAAACAAACTCATTTGATGTCCGTATGCATCATCACTGACTACGAGGTTGTCAATCACGACACCACCAGCATTGATATGGAATCCAAGCACTTGAAGACCATTGAGATTTGTGACATAGTCAGCTAGATTAATGGTTACTGTCATGAAATCAGCACCAACTGCAGAAACTGCACCATCAGCAACCAAGGTTGCCCATGTAACGATGTTGCCATCGCCTAATTCTAGTCTGAATTGATCTGCATTGTTATCTGTAGCAAGCTTTACATCAAATTGAAGGTAATTTGCACCAGCAATGAGTGGAGAGCCAAAACGTACAGTTGCGTAGTCTGCTGTTACGAGGTTGATTGCACCATCAGTCACTAAGCCCCAGTCACCCCACCAGTAAGTTGATCCATCGTTGGTTGGAGTCACATCAAAGTTTTCACTCAGCATTGGATACATACCAGCTTCTGGATTGTTCCATTGGAAACTGATGTTGTCCACATAGTAGACAGCGCCATCATTGGCTTCAATACCGAATTCATCTGAATATGGGAATCCAGATAATGCACAATCAATCACGATATGTGCTGTATTGCCAGCATCTGGTAAAACAATTGGGTTGCCATCTAAACCAATGAGATCAGCATTCCACTTATGTGT
>QKIB01000013.1 GCA_003249785.1 Acholeplasmatales bacterium | reverse complement strand
TGATCAATCTCAGCGAGCAATTCAAGGGCACGATCCAAAACGTCTTGTGCACGCTTGACAATCAATCCGTCTGGACGATAAGTTATTTCATTTCCAAAGTCCTTAAACGCTTTTTCAATATAGGATGCATTATTTAAGGCAACCGCACGATCACTCATGAATGGTGTATGAATCGCTTCGGTCATCATGCCTAATAAATGTATAGATTGGTGCGATGTCACGGCTGTAATGTTAAAAAGTGCATTCTGAACTTGTCCCACGAAGATATCACCTGTCATGTGTTTCGTAGGTGGCATATACTTCAGTGGTGCCTTTGGAAAAATCTCACGTGACATTTCTGCTTGTGCAAGTTCATATAAGAAACTGTTTTCAATTTCGGGACTGATTTCATATGCGTGTCCCAGTCCCATCAAGGATTCATCCATGCCAGCGTTTTTAGCAAACTGTTCATTGATGAATTGTGATGCCAAGACAGTGTGTGCATGCTCAAAAGCATCTGATGTAGTGAGATAATTATCCTCACCTGTGTTGATGATGATCTTTGAATACGCACTAAGGATACGTGAAAAATACTGATCAATGAATGTGCGTTTCATATTGATGTCTCTAAAGATGATGCCATAAAGGGAATCGTTAAGCATCATATCAAGACGCTCGATTGCTCCCATTGCTGCAATCTCAGGCATGCATAAACCTGATGCATAATTAACAAGTTTGATGTATCTGCCTTCTTGTTCGGATAATTCATCCAAAGCTTTTCGCATGAGCCTGAAATTTTCTTGGGTAGCATAGGTACCACCAAATCCTTCAGTGGTTGCACCATAAGGCACATAGTCTAAAAGGGATTGTCCTGTGCTTCGGATTACCGCAATAATCTCTGCACCTTTCTTTCCAGCAGAAACCGCTTGCTTGATATCTTCATAAATATTGCCAGTAGCAACAATCACATATTTTTGCGGTGTTGTCTTTTCTGGAGTTTTTTCTATCCATTTCTGTCTGAAGGTACTCATGGTGTTAATGCTATCAACTGTGTTCATCAGATATGGTGTTAAATCGCTTAAATAAGCGCTTTTATCATAAGAAGCATAAACAGAAAGATCAAGTTCTTTTCTGGAAACCTTTTCTGCAATTTCCTGTGGAGAGATCTGATATTCATGAACTGCATTTGCCAAATAATGACAAACACCCTTGGATAAGTCACCGTGTTTTCTGATATGATCAACAACCACATTGACCATTGGAATCCCAAGATCATTGACCCCGTCAATCCCTAACAAACGCAAAGTTGAACGTTCAACTGAAACCGTCGTATGTACGTTGATAAAGGACTGAACCTGGTCGGCAATACGTTTCGCATGCGCTCTGCATGTGCTGATTTTCGATGGATTTAAATTAAGTTTAGACATGGTTTTCCTCCTCGCTTAAAACATTGAATACCGGAATGCCAACAGATGCTTTCATTTCTCTTAGAAACGTTTCGATAGGATAATGTCTGCCATCCGAACTCCATGGATTAATGGTTACACAGACAAGCGGGCATGGATGGACAACTGATAAATCAATGTTCAGTTTATGAAGTGCATCATATTCATTGGATTTAATCAATAGCTTTGTGGCATCGTCACAAACCAAAGTAAAATCACTCATCATGTGTTCAATGAAAAAATGGATAACTCTTGGTGTGATAGCACCTTTGATATACATGAGATCGATCTTATCGTTGATATTCGATACGATATGTTTGATCGTTTCTAATTTTTTATTCTTCTCACCAAACCTATGAAAAGTGGTTTGGATGATTAAGGAATCTGATGGTGTGTGT
>QKIB01000149.1 GCA_003249785.1 Acholeplasmatales bacterium | reverse complement strand
GTATGTTCAAACCAATGACGGACTTGAAGAACTGGTTATTGACGATACACTCTTTACCAGCCCTCAATACAATAGTGCTGTAGAAATTTATCAACGTATCCAAGATCACATTACTGATGAGTTTAATGGACAGGACCTACTTGATCTCTTTGCACAGATTGAGGACAATGCCAAAAAAGGTGCCTATATCCAACGCTATAAAGGTCTTGGGGAGATGAACCCTGATCAGCTATGGGAAACAACAATGACTCCTGACAACAGAAAACTTCTACAGGTTAGAATCGATGATCTTGATACAGCAAGCGAAATCTTTACACTCTTTATGGGAGATGAAGTAGAACCAAGACGTAACTACATTGAAACCCATGCAAAAGATGTAAAACACCTGGATGTTTAATGCTCTTATCCGAACTTGAAGAACGTGGCCGCCGCTTTAAATTGGCACTGCGTGCTGCAATACCTATTCTTTTACTTGTAGCACTTGTTTTTTATGCGACTTTCTTTCAAGGCGGAATCATTGATCTAAACATAGAGAATAAGATTCTCATCATTGCCATCGTATTTATCAGCGTTTACTTTATCTACTTTTTCATTGAAAGAAGTGCACAAGAATCTTTGATAGATCCTACTACCCATGGATTTACCGAAACAGCGTTTATCGAAACTGTCAAAAAAACAAAGCCCAACACATTTATATTGATCGTGATTGACAACCTTTATTTGATCAATCAAAACTATAGTACACAACAGGTCGAACTGCTACTTTATAGTTTCATACATAAGTTAAATCACTTTCTTAAACATCAGGAAATCAAAGATGCTCTCATCTCCAGACGGTATGGTTCCGAATTTCTTATTGCATTTAAGTCTGAAGATATAGACCATATTGAAAAGCTCATTTCTATGTTTATAGAACAGAACGATCTTATTGATAATATAGAAATTGACTATCGTTATGCGATCGTGACCCATAAAACACAAAACTTTGAAACGGTCATTGAACAGTTAAAAAACCTTATTGCCATTAACGATGAAAATAATTCTTTTAATAAAAAAGAAGTGATTAAAGATTCACAGGACCTGACTCAGATTGAACAGAGTGTATTGTATGCGATGAAAAACAATGATTTGATACTTTCATTCCGCCCACTACAAAATCTACATACTGGGGAAATAGACACCTATGAAATTGCAGCCAAACTAAGACATCCAGAAAAAGGTGAAATTCTTCCACGTGTATACCTTCCCATTATCAATAGGATGGGATTGGGAAGAGACTATGATATGATGCTAGTAAAATATCTGTTGAAACTTCTTCCTTTGGTTGATGACGATATCTCATTTAGTTTTAACCTTTCACCTTTTTCTTTAAGAGATAAGCAATTCCAGGACCAATTTTTCAAACTTCTTGATAATTCCAATGTCAATGCATCCAGACTAATCATCCAGCTTTATGAGAGAAAAACACATCATAACCTTAGTGGATACCTCAGAACACTAAACCAAATACGAGCCCATGGCGTACGTATCTGTATCGATAACTTTGGGTCATCCAATGCATCCATGGAGTATATGAAGCATTTCAAGTTTGACATGGTACAGTTTGACAGAGATTACGTTACCAAGCTTGAAGACAAAACAACCTATGCAATGATTGAATCTTTAGTGCGTATGTCAAAAGAACTAGATATTACAACCGTTGCTAAATGGGTTGACAACCCCTCACAAAAGAAGATACTTACTTCTTTAGGGGTAGACTATCTTCAGGGATTTGGAATTTCCAAAGCGCTTGATGAAACCGAACTTATCGAACATTACAATAAAG
>QKIB01000082.1 GCA_003249785.1 Acholeplasmatales bacterium | reverse complement strand
TCTGAAAGCAGATAATGCAACCAGTTTGACATCACTCTATTTACTTGGAGGCTTGATGGTACTTATCGCCTTTATTGGCTTGTATTTGAATGTTGCAGCCAACAGAAAAGCAGAAATGATTGCAGCAATCACGGTTAAGGGACTGCGTCATGATTTATTTGCAAAGATTGAAGGATTATCAGCCAGACAAGTTGATCAGATTACACGACCATCCTTAATCAGCAGAATGACCACTGATACCTATAATATGTACAATGCCACTGCAACCATGCAACGCATGGGTGTACGTGCACCCGTCTTGTTATTAGGTGGTATTCTGATGTCCTTATTGCTGGATCCTGTGTTGACACTGATTATGGTTGCTATGCTACCACTCATCATTGTCATTGTTTATTTTTATTCAAAAAAAGGGATTCCTCTTTATGCACAAACCCAAAGAAATGTAGATAAACTTGTCAGAAAACTTAGAGAATATATCTTTGGAGCACGTGTCGTCAGAGCGTTATCCATGAGTGATCATGAAAAAGCGAAATTTGATGAAGCGAACTTAAATACAGTCAATGCCGAACAGAAAGCAACGATTACAATGTCCAAGATCAATCCAATGATGCAATCAGTCATGAACATCGGATTGGTTCTGGTCTTGGTTGCTGGTGCATATCGAATTGATCAAGGAAAAACAGAAATTGGTCAGATTATCGCTTTTGTTACCTACTTTACGATTATTTTAGGTGCGATGATGAGCATCACAAGAATCTTTGTGGTTTCATCACGTGCGACAGCATCAGCGAATCGTATCGATGAAGTTTTGAATATGCCCGTTGATATGACTGACGGTTATGAAACCATCAAAATTGATCCTAGAAAACCAATCATAGAATTTAAGAATGTCTCTTTTTCCTATAATCAAAATGAAAGTAACTTGAAAAATATTAGCTTTCAGCTCAACAAAGGACAAACTCTCGGTATTATTGGTGCAACAGGATCTGGCAAAACAACCATCATTAATCTTTTAATGAGATTTTATGATCCTGACAAAGGATCCATCGAGTTCTATGGCAAAGATATCAGAAATCTGAAACAAAATGAACTGAGAAAGCGAATTGGCGTTGTTTTTCAGAATGACTTGATTTTCGCTGATACAATCTTTGGTAATATTCAGTTCAATCGTGATGTTGTTTCTAATGAAGACATTGAAACAGCAACACGTGTTGCTCAAGCTGAGTTTATCTATGATAAAGAAAACGAAATGGAACACAAGATGGCTCAAAAGGGTATGAATCTATCCGGTGGTCAGAAACAAAGAGTCCTGATTGCACGCGCTGTAGCTGGTAAACCAGACATAATGGTTTTAGATGATGCTTCATCCGCATTAGATTACCGAACAGACATGAAGATGCGTCAAGCATTACGTAAAGAAATGATTGATACGACAATGATCATCATTGCTCAACGCATCAGCAGTTTGAAAGATTCTGATTTGATTCTTTTGGTTGAAGATGGAGAAATCTTAGCATCCGGTACACATGAAGAACTCATGTCATCTTGCCAAATGTATCAAGAAATTGCTTATTATCAGTTAGGTGGTGAGCAATCATGATGTATGCAGGTAAACAAGGTAGAGGTCGTAATGACGGTTCACAAAGAGCAACCAACAGAAGTTATGTTTTGAAAAGATTGTGGCAATACCTCTATTATTACAAGCGTAAATTGTTATTTGCTTTCATCTTAACGATCATTGCAAATATCCTTTCATTGATTGGACCTTATCTAACTGGACGGACCATTTCTTCAATGGAAAATGGAGTCAACTACAAACAAGTCTTTTTCTATGCAGCCTTGATGATTGTT
>QKIB01000118.1 GCA_003249785.1 Acholeplasmatales bacterium | reverse complement strand
ATGATTCTTGATTCTGTAGTTTAGGATTGCCTTCAGATCTTTTTCTTCAAAGAATCTAAGGTAGATCCGTTCTCCCATTAAGATGGTGTTTGTTTTAATGTTTAGTTTGTTGTCCATAGTAGTCTCCCAATATATTTTGATATGTTTCCGTTAAATAGCCTTGTTGTGCTTTTTACATCCATTAGTCATAATTTTATATCTGGAGTCTCATCACGACAAGATCTATCGGTTTAGCTTGATCATCTGGAATGGTTGTATATCTAAAATCAGTGAATCGAAGAGATTTCCAAAAATGAAGTCCTGGTATATTTTTTTGGATCACACCAAGTTGTATCGCATTAAATGATAAATGACGGAATGCGATGATGAGTCGTTTAACAATCAATGTTCCCAACCCTCGTCCCTTCAGTTTTGAATCAATCATGAGTAGACCAATCCACATCGTATGTCTTTCAGGATAATCAACTAGAAGATCTACAACAGCTTCCAACTGCTGATCCTTATAGAATCCCAAATAATATTTTCGATCCCTAGAAATATCTTGTGGACACATGGTGATATCATGAATACAATATTCTAAAGTCACATCTTCTGAATTTGATAATGCGTGAAATTCAGGTTGGCTTTGATGAAGATGAAAAACATCAAGATAATCCTTTTCACCTATCACCCTGACTTCATAAGTTTCAAATCGTTTTCTAATCTCATTTAACAAATTATCCATCTATTGTTTCCCGCGTTTTCCCGTCATGTGTTCAATTTCTATTTCAATCATTGCTGTAATATGCATTTCCTTATCAATCATTTGATTGATGATTTGATCATCGATATCCGAATATTTTCTGACCAAAGCTTTAAGCGTATCATTTGTAGCATCGATTACTTTTGCCTTGCCAAAGATCGTGACGCTCTCATAAAGTGTATTCAGTTTCTCGGGTATGATTTGGACGCTATCATAAACAGTAAAGGATACTTTATTGTTTTGTTTGATGTTATCAATCTTATGTCCTTCCTGAGCACTATGAATATAAATCTTATCCTTGAAAAAGACGTAATTGACAACAACAGTATATGGGTAACCGTGATCACCCATGGTACCAAGAATGCCTTCATCGGCTCTTTCCAACAAGTTAAGTGTTTCTATTTCATTCATTTGCTTATCTATTCGACGCATTTCTCTGAACATGAATTTCACCTTAAATAACTACATGTATGTTGTTTAATGTTTTTATATTGGCTAACCATAGCTAGGCTATTCAAAAATATTATATCATCAAAAATAACTTTCATTCTAATTCTAAATATATGAATACTATAATTTTGGATTCACTTTTTTTAAAGAAATGCTATAATTGAGGTTGAGAATACGTTGCTCAAAAATTTTAATCCAGGGAAAGGAAAAGAAATGAGAAAGACTCGATTATTTTTAGTTGTTTTGTTTTTTGCTTTTGCTTTATTGGGTTGCGCTTCAAAAGAATATACGATTTCTTTTGAATCCAACGGGGGTAGTGCGGTCAGTTCAATGACTGCTCAAAAAGGGGATGAGCTTACAAAGCCTGATAATCCAACTAAGGTGGGTTATACATTTGAAGGCTGGTATACGGATGCTTCGTTAACTAGTGCATATACTTTTACAACCATGCCTGCTCAAAATTTAACACTTTATGCAAACTATACCATCAATCAGTATACAATATCCTTTGAATCTAATGGGGGATCTGATGTTACTGCAATCACTCAAGATTACAACACAACAGTAGTACCTCCAAACGATCCTTTGAAAGATGGTTACGCATTTGAAGGCTGGTACACAGATACTTCGCTAACTACTACATACACTTTCACGACTATGCCAGCTCAAGATTTGACACTTTATGCAAAATATGACATTGATCAGTTTACGATATCCTTCGAGTCCAATGGGGGGACTGATGTAACTGCAATCACTCAGGATTATAATACAACCGTATCATCACCAAGTAACCCAACCAAAACAGGGTTTACTTTTGATGGGTGGTGTTCAGATGCTTTATTAACCACTGCATATACTTTTACAACCATGCCAGGTCAAGATATAACACTTTATGCAAAATACACCATTAATCAGTATACAATATCCTTTGAATCTAATGGGGGATCTGCTGTTACTGCAATCACTCAAGATTACAACACACCTGTGACTGCACCTGACACGCCTAATAAAGAAGGCTATACTTTTGAAGGTTGGTATACTGATGCTTTATTAACTACTCTTTATACTTTTATATCCATGCCTGCTCAAGACTTGATGCTATACGCAAACTATACCATTAATCAGTATACAATATCCTTTGAATCTAATGGGGGATCTGCTGTTACTGCAATCACTCAAGATTACAATTCTTCTGTGGTTGCACCTGACACTCCAAATAAAGAAGGTTATACTTTTGAAGGTTGGTACGCTGATGCAGCTTTAACTACTGCTTACACATTTACAACCATGCCACTTCAAGATTTAACACTTTATGCAAACTATACGATTAACCAGTATACAATATCCTTTGAGTCTAATGGGGGATCTGATGTAACTGCAATTACACAAGACTATAACACATCTTTAACTGCACCTGCTGACCCAACGAAAACAGGTTATACATTTGAAGGCTGGTACACTGATGTTTTATTAACTACTCCTTATACTTTCACAACCATGCCTGCTCAAGACTTAACACTTTATGCAAACTACACTGCCAATAGTTATGTATTATCCTATACTGTTTCCGATGATTCTACATCTTCTATCATGGTACCTTTGCTAACTGGTGAATCCATCGGCACTTATTATATTAAGCAGCAAAATGGTGCTATCATTACCTCAGAAAACAGATTACTTGTATGGGGTTATAATTTCTTCAATAACGTTGATCTTACAAGTAAATCAACAGTTTTCTTAGCCTATGATATTACGCCACAGTTAATGCTACAATTAGGTGAAACAATTTTACAAGTTTCAATTGGATTTGGAAATTATGCAATCTTAACTTCAAATCACAGAGTGATTGTCTGGGGAAATGGTTCAAATTATGGATTGGGAAATGGATTAAACACATCGATCATTACACCAACCGATATTACAGGCAATTTTAGTCTGAATTCTGGTGAATTTATTACCAACATTCAAATGGGAAACACATTGGGTGCTGCATTAACTTCAGCGGGTAGAATGTTTACTTGGGGTAATGGATCTTATGGTGAACTCGGAAATGGTACAACGACATATGTTGCATTACCTGTTGATATTACGCCATTCTTCAACCTCAATGCATCTGATTTCATATCTTCAATTTATGTCGGTGATGATAATCTTGCAGCCATATCTAGTACAGGAGCATTCTACTTATGGGGCAATAATAATCACCATCAAGTAAATAGTTCAAGTGATTTGAAAGTTTCTACACCTTATTTAATGAATACTGACTTGAATCTAAATTTGAGTGAACAAATAGATAAAGTTATTTTCTTCTTCTCATCAACAATGATTTTAACTTCTGAAGGTAGAATTCTTGGATGGGGTCAAAACAGTAATGGTGAACTAGGAACTTTAGATAATCTGGAACAAACGACTCCAGTAGATGTTACAGCAAATTTCGTTTCCGTTGGAGAAACGATTATTGATATTTCTGCGAACTTCCATACTTTACATGTGCTCACATCAAATCAAAGAGTGATTGGTGTAGGATCCAATTCAAATGGTGAAATAGGAAACAACTCAACAGCAAGTTCTTTAACACCAATTGATATCACTTCAAACTTTGCACTAAATCCTGGTGAAACATTCACTGTAATTCAAAGCGGTAATTATTTCGATAACGCAATTACTTCTGATGGTAGAATCTTTGTCTGGGGCGGAAATTGGCTTGGTCAAACTGGAGTTGGAAATGTTCCATCGCCATTGAAGTTACCCGTTGAATTAACCACTGGAGTGATTGAAAATCAAATCAGTTATGATTACGCATCTGTCATTCAAGTTTATACGCCTGTTAAAGCTGGTTTTGTATTTAGTGGTTGGTTCACTGACCCATACTTCACAACACCTTTAGACTCACCTGCTGTGATGCCAAATACACAATTAACCCTCTATGGATATTGGATTCCTGAAATCTGATGCATTCTTGATTGAAGATTAAAAAATCATAATCAATAATTTAACTGTTTAGCATAAAAAAAGGCTTTCTTAAAGTCATTGAGACAACGAGAAAGTCTTTTTTATATATTGATTTTAATCTTGACCAGTGAATCTACTTGAGGTCATCAAATATCTTGTTATCTAGAAAGTGATGTTTTAGATCCAACACTTCTTGATCTTGAGGATACACTTTAAGAGACAGTTTAACAAAGTCGCTTAAAATACTTGCATTCTTGATGACAATCATTTGATAGATTAGATTAACCAAGTCTTCCTTTTCTATTGAGTATTTGCTTGATTTTGATGAAATCATTTTCTTTGTTTCTTTAATTGTGTCATCAATTCCGTGTTTTTGATAATACTTGCTTAATGGAATGATCCATGAAGGCAAAGCCTTCGTTGGTCTTTGATTGGTAATAACTTGTGCTATTGCATAATAAATCTGATCATGAGCAAACGATTCTTCATTCATCAAAAGGATCGCAGATAGTTTTCTTTCTGGAAAAATCATATAGAAACCAGAAAAACCAAATCCCATGCCACCATGACTGAAGACCAATTCATTTTGAAAGTGTCCAATATTGATCCCCATACCTGTTGATTCATAAAATGGTGGATAATTTCGATTCGAGAGGATTGTTGTCATTTCTTTGAATAAATCCTCTGAAATAATGTTTTTCATGTTGTTATAGAGTTTTAACATATCTCTAACCGTCGAATGCATGAAACTTGGTGCAAGCTCAAGTTCACTATAAGGATATGATGGACTTCTTGTAATCACGGGTACTCTTAAATACGGATACGCAAGATTAGAGAAATCTTTAGGATAACCAAAGTACGAGTCCTTCATATCCAAGTGATTAAGGATATCTTGCATTGCATCAGAAAAATGTTTTTGTGTTACTGTTTGAATGATTTCTGCAAGTAAAGTATATCCAAAATTGCTATAGCGAAAATGTGTTCCGGGTTTTTCCATAGGATATGCTCTCATCATGGAAATATACTCATCTAATGTGAGATCTCGATTCAATAACATCAAATAATCCTTCATCTCAGCATCAGGAAGACCTGATCGGTGCGACAGCAACATCTTGATGGTGATATTCCGATCATAAGCTGAATCAAATTGAAACGTTGGAATGTACTTGATCATTGGATCATTAATATTCAGGATTTTTTCTTGATGAAAATGCATGACTGCAAGAGCAACAACAAACTTTCCCATCGATGCAAGACAAAATACTGTATCTTGATCCACTTGTTGATCTTGTTCTAAATCACCATACCCAGTATAATGTTCAAACAAAATGCCATTTTCATCACCGATACCAACAGCTACACCAGGAATTTCCCATTCTTTTTTTATTTGTTCAATGATTTCTTTTAAATGATTTTCGTGATTCATAAAAATCATCCTTTCTCTATGGATGAGACGCAGAAAGACAAGACTTCAATGAGATCTTGTCTTTCACCGATTCATCTACTTGTCATCCTCTTTTGAATATTCAAGAATATCTCCAGGTTGACACTCTAATATTTCACAAATTTTCTCCAGTGTAGAGAAACGAATGGCTCTGACTTTCCCTGTCTTCAAATTGGAAAGGTTAGCCAAACTGATATCGACTTTATCAGCCAATTCACTCAGTTGCATTTTTCTGTCCGCTAGTAAGCGATCTAGTCTCGTGATAATTGCCATGATTACACCGTCATATCATAATCTTCTTGAAGATTGCGTCCATAGTCGAAGACATAAGAGAGAATCAGGATGACAATGCCCATAAATAACGATTGAAAGTTGATCGAAAAATGAATGGTTGCCTGAAACAGATCGACAAGGTGAGCAGCTGCAGTGAATAACCAAGATCCCAAAATAGGAAAGAGTACTGATGCACCGACATAGGCGAATCCAATATGCTGCATTCTTGTTACATTTTCTGCTGAGAATGGATGTTTTTCACTTACATCACGAACAACATCTCTGAGCTTATAAAGAATAAACTGCAAGAATGCTAAATGAAGCAATCCAACGACTAAGAGTAAAATCAAAATCCATTTTAAATTGATGACACCAATGAGTTGAGGATTTTCGATTTGACTAAGTACGTTGAATAAGTAAATATTGATATGTTCAATATTCGCCAAATCAAAATTCATTAAGTTTTTAGGGATGATGAGTAATGCGATGATGCCTGCTAAACATAAAGCCAATAAGACATAGATAGCTCGAACAGCCCACTTTAAGAGATACGATACTGCTTTTGTTATGGTTTCATAACTTCTTTTGTGTTTGGTATTTTCCATCAAAATCACTCCTTTACAATCACATTATAGTCTTTTAAATAGTGTTTTTCAACATTTTTTTATCGTTTTTCGATATATTTTTGCTTTTTATCGTGCATTTAAAACAACAAATAAAAAGAGTTACTTTTTCTAAAGTAACTCACTCAATTATCTTATTTTTTTGCTATACACTTTTTTCTAACTTCTTCTTTTTATGTTCGTACATGATGCCATCAACCTGACGATACAGCTGATCTAGAGTCATGCCGGATTCATAGTGCTGCCAGCCCATACTGTATTCTAGACTTTGGCATTTTGAATCCTCGGATTTTGAAAGATACATTTCAATTTCTGTTTTGACGGATTCATAAGACTGGTCATTTTCAATCACCACAATGAATTCATCTCCAGCTAACCTTGAAACAAGCTTATTTGGGTAGAACACTTTCTTCAGGACATTACCGAATCTGACAAGAACCTGATCACCTTTCAGATGACCATATTGATCATTGATGGCTTTAAAGTTGTCTAAGTCGATTAATGCAATTGAAAATGATCGTTTATTTTCTATAAGATGAAGAACATATCGTTCATAACTTTGCCTACTGAACAGTCTAGTCAAATAATCTTTTTCTCCAGATGAAGATTCAAGAAATACATAAGTGACTAAAACGCCTAATCCAATAGATGTCCAAGCAAAATTGAGATGGGTATTGATTATTTGGACGACCATACCAATAATTGG
>QKIB01000124.1 GCA_003249785.1 Acholeplasmatales bacterium | reverse complement strand
GCTTATTTTTTCTTATTTTGTGCTGAAATGATGATTCTGATGTACTCCAAATCCAGATCTTTAAAAGCTGGATGATTGGTCAAATACTCAAAAATATCAGGACTATTGACTTCAGTGATTTCGTTGGTGTCCTTATTCATGATATGAATATGACTATCGGCGCTATGCATGGGGTTGCCCATTGCCAGATCATAATACTTGGTATCATTAATATAGAGTTCTACGACAATTTTTTGATCGACGAGGAACTCAAGGTTGTTATAAATGGTCGACACATTATAGAAACCTCTAGCAGCAAGTGCCTTTTGAATTTCCTTGAATGTGAGATGCTGATTTTCCAGAATTTCAATCATGGCTTTTCTGCTTTTGGTGAGTCTCATGTTGTCAGTTCTGATTTTTTGATAGTATCTTTCTTTAATGTCCATATGATCAAACTCCTCTAAGGATAAAAATATCTTCTTTTGATACATGGTTATTATATCAATATTTAGAATTGATTTAAAGTAAAACGCAATGATAGGGTGAAATTAGAGAAATTTCAGGGGTTATCAAGGATTTATTAACCATCGTCTGGGTTCTGATGTACATATCATTTTCAAAAATGATATAATAGGTGTGGTGATGACATGGTTATCGTATTCGGAGGTTCATTCAATCCACCGACTCAAGCACATAGGAATATCATCTTAAAATTATTGTCAATCTATCCAGATTCACAAGTTTTGGTTTTACCCGTTGGGAATGATTACCATAAAAAAGAACTGGTAGATATCAAGCATCGCATCCATATGCTCAAACTTTTAACTCGTGATATTAACAAAGTGATGATTTCAGATCTGGAAGCTAGTGATCAGTTCAGAGGGACTTTGGTCAGTCTGGATGAACTCAGCAAGACCTATCAGGATCTTCATTTCGTGATTGGAACAGATAACCTGATCGGGATCAGAAAATGGATCAATGGTGATTTGCTACTGAAGAAGTATCCATTCATTGTCATGAATAGAAAATCAGGCATGACACAGAAAGAAGCAGAAACATTATTTAAAGATGTTCCACATCACTTTGAATTTGTTGAGTTTGATGAAGCTATATCAGCAACAGAAGCCAGACAAAACCCAAACGATCGTTATAAAATCTTAACCAAAGAAGTGATTGATTATATCAATCAAAATCATTTATATAAGGAGTCAATCCATGTTTAAGAACGGTTTTCTCAAAGTCGCAGCTGCAACCCCACAACTATCAGTTGGAGATATTGAACACAACAAAAAAGAAATCCAAAAGATTCTCAATGAAACTCAAGCGAGCTTGATTGTTTTTCCTGAACTCACACTGACTGGATACACTTCAAGTGATTTGTTCTATCAGGAATCTTTTATCGGTGAAGCCAAAAAAGCACTGAAAGAGCTGATTGAAGAAACACCATTTGAAGGCATCTATATTTTAGGTGTCCCTTTAGATTTGTATGGTATTCTATATAACTGTGCGGTTGTTGTTAAAAACAAGAAAATCTTAGGGATTGTTCCTAAACATTACTTGCCAAACTATCAGGAATTCTATGAAAAAAGATGGTTTCATTCTGGATTTAAGACAACCATGAAGTCTATCAAACTTTTCGGTGAACAAGTTCCATTTGGTTATCTCATTTTTGAAGATGCTGAAAACCAGATTCGTTTTGGTGTTGAAGTCTGTCAGGATCTCTGGGCTGCATATAGTCCATCTGATGACATGAGTTTGGCAGGTGCCAACTTGTTTTTCAATCTATCAGCTTCCACTGAACGTGTAGGTAAACCTATTGTTAGAAAGCATTTGGTTCTTGATCATTCAAGAAAACAGATGTCTGCCTATGTCTACACGAGTTCAGGTCACTTTGAATCAAGTTCTGAAGTCGTTTATTCTTCTCAGAAAATCATTGCCAATCAAGGTGTGATGGTTGCTGAAAGTGCCTCATTTGACATGGATTCATCCGTGTTATGTGCGGATATCGATATCAGTGCGATCAATTATCAAAAACGCCAGGATAGCACCTATCGGGATATGCATATGCTCATCCAAAATGCGTATCAGTTTGTCCCATTTTCGATTGTTGAATCAGATAATTATACGTTCGAAAGACCACTCAATCAAAAACCTTTCATCGCTGAACCAAGTAATATAGAAGATACCGAACTTGCAAACAATCTTCAAGTTTACGGTTTAATCAAACGGTTGGAATCCATGCCTGACAATGCAAACAATATCATTATTGGTGTATCTGGTGGACTTGATTCTGCACTTGCATTACTTGTTTCTCATCAGGCGATGCTTAAGCTAGGTCGTTCTCCTAAAGATATCATTGCAGTGACAATGCCAGCACATGCTACATCAAACAAGAGCAAGACTGCAGCGATTAAACTGATGGAAGGACTAGGCGTGACGATGATGGAAATTCCCATCAGCGATTCCGTAGATCAACACCTTAAGACCATCAGTCATGAAGAAAAAGATGTGACCTATGAAAATGCACAAGCACGCATCAGAACCTTGATTTTGATGGATCTTGCCAACAAGCATGGCGGATTTGTTTTAGGTACTGGTGACTTATCAGAAATTGCTTTGGGCTGGATGACCTATAACGGTGATCAGATGAGCATGTATGCAGTCAATGCTGGCATTCCTAAAACATGGGTTCAACATTTGATTGGATATCATGCACACCATGAATACAAAGCACTGGAATCTGTGTTAAAACAAATTCTTGAAGCACCTATTACACCAGAACTTTTGGAAAACCAAGATACAGAAAAATCTATCGGTCGCTATGATGTCAATGATTTCATCCTTTATCATCACCTTGAACAAGGTGCGGATGAACAGAAAATCATCTGGTTGATCGTGCATGCTTTTGATTTTAGTGAAACAGAAGCAAAGCTTTATGTAAATCGCTTCTTCAAGCGTTTTTACACCCAACAATTTAAAAGACAGACATTACCTGAAGGACCTAAAATCTTAGGCATCAGTCTCTCTCCAAGAGGACAATACAGAATGCCAAGTGATGTTAAAAAGAAAGTGAAAGCATGAAGAAAAAAGTCATTATCGGATTAAGTGGCGGTGTTGATAGCAGCGTTGCAGCATATTTGTTACTCAAAGACGGCTACGATGTCGAAGCCGTTTTTATGCGTAACTGGGACAGTGCCACCAATCATGATATCTTAGGCAATCCAACGGCATTTGATGAAGTGTGTGAACAAGAAAAAGATTATCAGGATGCCAAAAAGGTTGCTGATAAACTCGGAATTATATTACATAAAGTAGATTTTATCGAAGATTATTGGGATCGTGTTTTTACGTATTTTCTCGATGAATATAAGAAAAACAGAACACCGAATCCTGATGTTTTATGCAATAACGAAATCAAATTCAAAGCTTTTGTCGACTATGCAAAAAGATTCAATCCGGATTATATTGCTATGGGCCATTATGCACAAATTGATCATTCCAAAGATTATCCACAACTCTTAAGAGCAGTTGATCATAACAAAGACCAGACCTATTTTTTATCACAACTCAAAGCAGATCAGTTGAAAAATGTGATGTTTCCCATCGGACACCTTGACAAGAAAGAAGTTAGAAGGATTGCATTAGAACAAGATTTAGCAACTGCAACCAAGAAGGATTCAACAGGCATTTGCTTCATTGGTGAAAGACATTTTGATGCCTTTCTATCCAATTATCTGCCTGCACAACCTGGTGACATGAAAAGATTGGATGGCACTTATATCAAACCGCATCGCGGCTTGATGCACTATACCATCGGTCAACGTAAAGGGTTAGGTATTGGTGGATCCAAAGAAGCTACCGATCCATGGTATGTTGTTGGTAAAGACTTGAAAACCAATACGCTCTATGTAGAACCTAATAGCGAACATCCTTATCTTTATTCGGATGCGGCACTAATTACTGATGTCATCTGGCGTGGTCCCAAAATTGAAGGCAAGATGACAGCGAAGTTCAGATATCGCCAAAAAGATCATCCAGTTGAAATTAAATGGATAGATGAAACTTCTATCCTTGTGTCTTATCCACAAAAAATCAGATCGGTGACCCCAGGTCAAGTCTGTGCATTTTATCAAGATGAGGTCTGTCTTGGCGCTGGATTCATCCAAGAAGCCTATATGGATAAAAAGACAAGACAATATACTTAAAAGGAACTCAGTTCCTTTTTTTTATTGGGATTCAGTGGTATAATTTGGTTAACGAAAAGATAGGAGAAAGTATGGAAACCATCAAGGGGAAAATCAAAAATTATGTCTTTCATAACGATGAGAACAGCTATTCCATTGCGCGTATCATCACTGAAACCGATGAGATTGTGACCATTGTCGGTTATTTTCCTGTCATTAGTGAAGACATTGACTATGAGTTTTCAGGCACTTGGGTCAAACACCAGAATTATGGTGATCAACTCAAAGTCGAATCTTTTCATAAATGCGAAGAACAAAGTGCTAGCGGTCTCGTGAGTTATCTTTCTAGTTCCTTTTTCCATGGCATTGGTGAGAAAACAGCTCAAAAAATTGTTGATCTACTAGGAACCGATGCCATCCAAAAAATCCAAAAAGACAAAAGCATTCTAAAACAAGTTGGATTGAATGCGATTCGAATCGAAAAGTTCTATCAACAGCTCATCGAAAACCAGACCAATGAACATATTTTAGTTGCTTTATATGGCTATAATTTATCAGGGAAGCTTGCTATGAAACTTTTGAGCAAGTATCAAATGCTGACGTTGGAAAAACTCGAAGAAAATCCTTATCGTTTGATTGATGATATTGAAGGTATTGGATTCATCAAGGCAGATGAGATTGCATCAAAACTTGGAATTGGCAAAGATGATCACAGAAGAATCAAGGCAGCTATTATTTATGCGATGCAAAATATCGCATACCAAAATGGAGACTTATATTTAACTGAAATTCAACTCAAAGACTATGCAATCCAAGTTTTGGGTACTGAAACCGATCTGGATCTTGGCATCTCTGAACTCATGGAAGAAGGCAGACTCATTCTTGAAAATGATCGTTACTATTTGTCTTTATCTTATTACACTGAAATTGGTCTTGCAGAAAAACTGATTGAACTTTCTGAAGCACCTGCTCAATCTCATGATCTCGATTATTTGGAAACATTGGTGGATGCAGTCGAAATTCAACGCGGTATGCAATATACAGTCATCCAGAAGAAGGCAATCACCATTGCCTTATCTAATCAGGTTTCCATTATCACTGGTGGTCCTGGTACAGGAAAAACCACCATCATCGATGGTCTTCTTGAAGTTTACCGAATTTATCATAATCTTAATTACAAGAATCCTGCGATCTATGATCGCATTGCCTTAATGGCACCAACGGGACGTGCAGCAAAAAGAATGAAAGAACTTTTGGATATGGATGCCAAAACCATTCACAGACATCTAGGATACAATTATGATGGGCTATTTACTTATGATGAACATCATCAGTTACCTAACGATCTCATTATCGTGGATGAAGCATCTATGATTGATATCTTTCTTGCGAAAAAACTGTTTTCAGCGATCAAACTTGGCGCACAAGTTGTCATCGTCGGTGATGTTGATCAATTACCGAGCGTTGGTCCTGGACAAGTTTTATCTGATTTGATTGAATCCAACATCTTACCTGTCATTCGTCTCAATGAAATTCACAGACAAGCCAAAGATTCGAAAATCATCTCACTTGCAAGATCTGTAAACGAACAAAACTTGACAGCTGAAGATTTGATGTCAGGTCAGGATATCTATTTATACAGAGCACAAGCTGAACGCATCCGTTCAGTGATCATTCAGCAGATTGAAGGCGCTTTGAGTGAAGGTTACAGCATGATTGATGACATTCAAGTGCTTGCTCCAATGTATAAAGGTGAACTGGGAATCGACCGTTTCAATCAGCTTTTACAGGATAAATTTAATCCCAATAAAGACATTGGCATGATTTATGGTGATAAAACCTATTATGTTGGCGACAAAGTCATCCAACTTGTGAATGATCCAGAAAGACTCATCATGAATGGGGATATCGGCATTGTTAAAGAAATCAAGTATAATACAAAAAACGATCAATACATGATCGTGACCTTCGATGATAATGATGTGATGTATGAAAAAGCGGATTTGGATGAACTCAATTTGGCTTATGCCATTAGTATTCATAAATCACAAGGCAGCGAATATAAGATTGTTATGATGCCGATGGTCAGAAACTATATGCACATGCTTAAAAAAGAATTGATTTATACAGCGATTACCAGAGCGAAACGTTATCTCATCATTTTAGGTGATATGAATTTATTAATTTATGCAGCGAACCATCTCTCCGAAAAAAGACAGACGACACTCGCTCAAAGATTAAACCGTGAACTCGAAGCATCAGAGACAATACCTGATGAAGATGCGTTAAGTCCATATGATTTTATGTAAAAAAAACAGAAACCAAATTTCTGTTTTTTTTCTTGCTTATTTTAATGTAGAACCGCTTGGAATGTCATCAGATTCAAATTGTGCGGTCTTGAAGATTCTGCAGTTTCTACCTATTTGAACATCACTTGGAATCACTGCATTCTTTTCAACAACCGTGATACCACTCGTTAGTAGATCAGGTTTTTCTATATTTGGTGTGAAATCATTGCCGTAACCGATGAACGCATTATGACCGATGATGACTTTCTTGTCGATGATGCTTCTTTGAATCGTGACATCTTCACCAATGATGACGTTATTCAGAACGACGCTGTCTTTAACAACCGTTCCTTTTCCAACACGCACACCAGGGCTAAGGACTGAATGAATAACCGTACCTTCTATCACACACCCATTGGAAACCAAACTGTTTTGGATAGAAGCAGCACTACCGACTTTGACCGGTGGCAGATCTTCACTCTTCGTGTAAACCTTCCAGGTTGGATCATAAAGATCAAGTTCTGTAAAGTCTTTGGTCATTGCGATATTGGTTTCTAAGTAACTGTCATAAGTTCCTACATCCATCCAATAATCTTTGAACTGATAGGCGAAGACTTCGCCTTTGGTTTTCTTGATTAAATGGGGAATGATATGTTTACCGAAATCAAGGTCATCCTGTTTGACATTGAGTAGCACTTCTTTAAGTAATTCAAAATCGAAAAGATAAATACCCATGGATGCCAGATTGGATTTGGATGTCTTGGGTTTTTCCTGGAATTCGATGATTTCATCGTTTGTGTTGATGGACATGATACCAAATCTGGAAATTTCTTCTTTGGCAACAGGTTGAGTAGCAATCGTTAATGTCGCATGTTTTTCCTGATGTAAAGCAATCATCTTTCGGTAATCCATCTTGTAAATATGATCTCCTGATAGAATTAGGACATATTTTGGTTTTCTTCTTTCTATGAATTCGAGATTCTTAAGTACGGCATCCGCCGTACCTAAATACCAGTAGTTATGAGGTTGTAATAGAGTAACTGCAGAATCACGTCTGTCTAAGTCCCAAGGTTTTCCACTACCGATATGTTCATTGAGGGATAGCGGAAGATATTGAGTCAATATACCAATATCGTATAATCCGGATTGTGCACAGTTGCTTAATGTGAAATCGATGATTCTAAACTTTCCGGCAAAAGGCATTGCTGGTTTGCTGCGACGTTGTGATAGAATATCAAGTCTGCTGCCCTTACCGCCTGCTAAGATTAATGCTAAGGTTTCCATACATTCACACTCCTATAATGGTTTGATATAACTGTTCATATGCTAATGCCATTTTTTCAAGACTGAAGTCTTGTTCCATGGCTTGTTTGACTAATTTGTTCCATTGGCGTTTTTTGTTCTTGTAGAGATAGATACCTTCGAAGAGTTTTTCTTTTAGCTCATAGGAACTAAAGTTTGAAAATGAAAATCCAGTTCCTTCTCCAGTGAATTGATTAAATGGTTTGACGGTATCTTTGAGACCACCTGTTTCTCTAACAATGGGTAAAGACCCGTAGGCCATTGCAATCATTTGCCCAAGTCCGCATGGTTCAAAACGCGAGGGCATCATGAAAAGATCACTTGCTGCATAGATTTGATGGGCGACTTTCTCATTGAAACCAATATAATTTGCTACCCGTTTTGGATACTTATAAGTCAGATAACGGAAATAGTCCTGATAGGCATCATTACCTGATCCCATCAGAATAAAGCGTGCGTTACTGTGATAGATGACTTCTTCAAGAATATCAGTCATCAGATTGATGCCTTTTTGTGTTGCTAGTCTGCCGACATAAGCAATTAGTGGTTCTTTAAGATCAACATCTAAATCAAATTGATGCAAGATTCCTTCCTTGTTTTTGAGTTTGCCGTCTTTGACTCCTGTGCTATCATAGTTAGCAAAAAGCAGAGGATCTGTTTTTGGGTCAAAGACATGCGCATCGATGCCATTTAAAATACCAACAAGATCATGTTGTCTGTTACTTAATGCACCATCTAGAGTAAATCCGTATTCACCAGTTAGGATTTCATTGCGATAAGTTGGACTTACTGTATTGATCTTAGTTGCGCGCTCGATACCTGCTTTTAGAAAATTGACACGTTCAAAATGAATATACGTATAGTTGAAATTGACATTGAAGAATCTACTGACATATGGATCAAAGGATCCTTGATATTCAAGGTTGTGAATGGTCAGTAGTGTATGAATGCTATAATAGGAATCATTTCTATGTCGGTAATGTTCGTCAAGTAAAAAAGGAACCATGCCCGTCTGCCAATCATTTAAATGCAAAATCTGAGGATAGAAATCAAAGATTTTTAAACCTTCTAGAATCGCATAGGAGAAGCAGGCAAATCTTTCGGCATCATCGTTATATCCATAGAGTTGATCTCTTTCGAAATAATGCATATTCTGAACGAAAATATAAGGGATATCCTGATAAATAAGTTCGTAATAATTGACAATGGTATCGAGACCACCCATCTGAATAGTCGAAGACCCTAAAAATTTCATTTCTTGATGATATTTTGAGATTTGACTGTAATAAGGGGTGATGATACGAACATCATGTTTGAGCTGTTTTAAGGATTTCGGCAAAAAAAGAGCCATGTCAGCTAATCCTCCAGTTTTACTGAATGGAAATGCTTCGGAACTGCAGAATAAGATTCTCATACATGCCCTCTTTTCCTTCGTTTTTCCTCAATTATAGTTCAATTATACCCTATGCAACCGGTTTTAGCAACTGAGGTGTAAGAATAAAAATGTGTAAAAAACGAGTCAATTTTTTCCTAATTTATTAAACTATATGATATACTTTAGATAAACATAGGGGGTACGCAAATGAAAAAAGAAAAGTCATGTGGTGCCATCATCTTTAGAAAATATCAAGACAAGTATCAGTACGTGTTAGTCAAGCAGAGATTCGGATTGCATTTCGGATTTCCCAAAGGTCATGTGGAACATAATGAAAGTGAAGTCATGACAGCTGTTCGTGAAGTGAAAGAAGAAACAGGGTTGGATGTTGAAATCTATGACCAAATCAAAGGTCATACACGCTATTCTCCCAGACCTGGCGTGATCAAGGATGTTGTCTATTTCCTTGCGCAAGCAAAATCATTTGTCTTAAACAGACAAGAAGAAGAAATCGCTGAAGCGATATGGGTTGATGAAACTGAAGTTTTAGACAAACTGAGTTTCAAATCCGATAAGAACTTATTCAAGTATATTAAAGATCAAACAAAATTCGGAAACTAGGAACTTATGAACCAAACACTTATGGCATACCTCAAGGATCATATCATTTCAGCATATGAAGCATTCGATTTGGCACACCAACCATCGCATGTTTATTCAATCATCGAGAATTCGATGGAGATTGCTAAAGATTTTGATGTTGATATGGATATGGTTTATGTGATTGCCTGCTATCATGATATTGGTATGCAATATGGCAGAAAAGACCATCACCTAACAGGTGGTCGTTTTTTGTATGATGACCATGAATTGAACTTGTGGTTTACCGAAGAACAAAGAACCATCATGAAAGAAGCAATCGAAGATCATCGTGCTTCAAGTGAAACACCTCCTAGAAGCATTTATGGAAAAATAATTGCTGAATCGGATCGGGATATAGAACCCATGAACATCATTGAACGAACTGTTCAGTTTGGCTTCAAACATTATCCCGAACTCTCAAAAAATGAACATATGAATCGCGCTATCCTTCATCTAGAAGAAAAGTATGGTCCAAATGGCTACTTGAAATTATGGTTAAAAACCAAGAAAAACGAAGCTGGATTGAAGGAGATTCACCGCATGTTGGAAGAACCAGAATCACTTCTAAAAGTCATTGAGGCTTTCTATGATGACCTTAAAAAAAATCTATAAAAAAATCTTATCTATTTTAGATAAGAGTATGTTACAATAAGGGTATAAGATACGATAAATTGAATAAGGAGAAAATCATGATTATCGGTACAGTTAAAGAAGTGAAAAACAATGAGTTTCGTGTTGGATTGACACCAAGTGCAGTCAGAGAATATATCCATCATGGACACTCTGTTTTGGTTGAAACCAATGCAGGTCTCAACTCCGGATTTACCAATGATGACTATGTCAAGGCAGGGGCAAAGATCATCAAGACAGCTTTGGAAGTATGGAATACTTCAGATATGATTGTCAAAGTCAAGGAACCTTTGGAATCAGAATTTGGTTATTTGAGAGAAGGATTATTGCTTTATACATACCTTCATTTGGCAGCAAATGAAGCATTGACTAAAGCTTTGATAGAATCAAAGACTCAATCGATTGCTTATGAAACCATCGAACTTGAAGATCACAGTTTGCCATGCTTAAAACCCATGAGCGAAGTTGCCGGAAGATTAGGTGCAATTGAAGGTGCAAAATACTTAGAAAAACCTTTTGGTGGCAGTGGCGTTTTAATTTCTGGTGTTCCAGGCGTTGATCAGGCAAAAGTATCAATTATCGGTGCTGGTGTTGTTGGAGAAAATGCACTCAAGATGTTGGTCGGTATGGGCGCTAAAGTCACTATATTAGACATCAACTTGAAGAAGTTAACCTATTTGGATGATTTATACGGTAACCGTATTCAAACCATGTATAGCAGCAGTGACAATATCGAACGTATCGTCAAGGATTCTGATCTTGTGATCGGAGCTGTTTTATTGCCAGGTGCGAAAGCTCCAAAACTGATCAAGAGATCCTATTATAAAGACATGCGTCCAGGCAGTGTCATCGTTGACGTTGCGATTGACCAAGGTGGATCCACCGAAGTCAGCAAAGCGACTTATCATGACAATCCTACCTATGTCGTTGACGGCATCATTCATTATTCGGTTGCAAATATGCCAGGTGCTGTTCCCAGAACATCAACGATTGCACTAAATAATGCAACTTTAAAATATGGATTGATGATTGCAGATTTAGGACTGGATGTTGCGATGAATGAATCTCTTCCACTGAAGAAGGGTATCAATGTTTATCACGGCAATTGCACATGCCCAGGGGTATGCGAAGCCTTTGGCTTACCACTCATTGAGATCTAATCGAATGCGGGGTTAAAGTTTGACTTTAACCCTTTTTTGTTGTCGAATAAAGAAAGATTTAAAAAAATATTGGAATTTCAAAGTATTTTGTCGTATAATGATAGGAAAGGGAGTTTTTTATGGGACTGAATGAAGTACTCGGCCGAGCTGCATTAAAACTAATCTTTTATCCGAAATATCATTTTGTTTTTAGCTATGACGATTTTGATCGAAAGCGAAAAGATCCTTATCTTCTGATTGGCAATCATGCGTCATTCAATGATGCCATCTACATTGAACTCAAGCTAAAAAAATATGTCTATCCGGTAACAAGTAATATTGTCTTCACCAATCCTTTTTTTAATTTTCTGTTGACTAAAATCATCAAGTCGATTGCTAAAAGAAAAGGACAAAGTGATGTTCAGACCATCAGAGGGATTTTAAATGCTATTAACAAGGATCATCATGGCGTGACAGTGTATCCAGAAGGCAATGCTTCTTATTTTGGAAAAGAAACCAAAGTGTCAATGACTAGTACAGCCAAACTGATCAAGAAGATCAAGTTGGATGTTGTCGTTGCGAAAGTGAGTGGCGGTTATCTCTCACATCCTAGATGGGGCAAACAAAGAAAAAAGGGAGATTACCACATCCATTATTACACTTTGATTCATGATCATGAGATTGAAAATCTTTCTGTTGAAAAGATTGAAACCATGCTTGAAGAAGCGATTGCATTTAATGATTACGATTGGAATCGAGAAAAGCAAATTGTCTATCGTTCCAAAGAAAAAGCAGAAGGATTGGAAAGATATGTCTATTATTGTCCTGTCTGTCACGGGTATCAGACCATAAAAACCAAAGGCAACGACATCTCATGTTCACATTGTGGACATTTAGCAACAATCAATCCTTATGAGTTTTTAGAAGGATTGCCATTCGACAACTTGATTGAATGGGATAAACTGCAGAAAAAAGAAATTCCTAAGATTGTAGAACAAGAGATATATTCCAAAGGTAAGCTCATGGAGCTGGATTTTAATAAAGGGAAACGCATACTTATGGGGTTCTATGATATTACCTTGAACAAGAGCACTATGAAATTATCTAATGTAAATGATTTAAAAGTTTTTGAAATTGCTGGGATATCCGGCATGATTCTCGCTCAACAAAATTTTCTAACATTTGATTATGAAGGCAAAACATTCATGATTGCCATTGATGATCCAATGTTATTCAAAGACACAATAAACTACATTAAAGGAGAGTAACAACATGCAAGAATGGGGTACAATACTTTATTTTTTACTGATTGGTGTTTTGATGTTTGTCGCTAAAGCTTTGAAAACCTGGGTTCCCGGGTTAAACAAAGTTGTTATTCCAACCGCTTTATTGGGTGGGTTCATTGGACTCGTGATTTCATTGGTGTTTGCACCAATCATCACGGGTGAGGACACATTCATTGATGTGGATGCGATGGGATACATCGTTTATCATGCCTTAGCGATTGGGTTTATTGCCCTTGCGCTCAAGAGAGATGACAGCAAGATTAAGAAAAAGATTTGGTCGACAGGGATGCTCATCACCAGTACCTATGCTCTTCAGGCAATTATAGGTATCTTATTGGTTTTCATTTTCTTCAATAATTTCGTCGGTTCAGGGATGCTTGTAGCATTAGGTTTCGGTCAAGGACCAGGGTTAGCATTGTCCATTGGTAAAATGTGGAATGATATGCTTGGTGGTAATGGTATGACCTTAGGGGTATCTTATGCATTCTTAGGATTTGTCTTTGGTGGTACCGTTGGTGTTCTCTTTATCAATCTCATTAGTAAGAAGAAGGGCTTGAACAAGCCTAAGAAGTACGATGAAATCTCAACCAATACGACAACAGTCGAAATTGATACCATCAAAGAAGTTAGCATCTTAGATGGCATCACGACGCAAGGAATCATCATTTCTATCATTTACGCACTTGTCTATCTGATTTTGTTAGGTGCACACGCTTTATTCGGTGAAACAGGCGTTGGTGGCACCGTATTTGGCATTCTAAAGGGTTTTAACTTCATTATCGGTATTTTAATCGCATTGCTTTATAAACGCATTTTAAGAAGATTTGAACAAAAAGGCAAACGCGTTCGTTTCTTAACCAATAATTATATTTTGTCAAACATCGCATCGGTTGCATTTAATGTGATGATCGCAGGATCTGTTTTGACCATCACACTGGACTTTCTAGCTTCTTATGGGATTCAATTGATTGTCACAGCAGCACTTGCTGGTACAGCAACCTTATTCTATCTCAAGTTTATGACAAAAAGAATCTATGTCAATTATCAAGATGAATATTTCATCGGATTGTTCGGTATGCTCACAGGCGTTGCATCCACAGGGATTGCACTCCTTAAGGGTGTTGATCCAAATCTGGAAACTCCAGTTGCTGAAGAAATGGTCTTAGGTTCTGGAACTGCCATCACGATGGCATTACCACTCTTTGGTATTTTGTTTATTCCATCATTGACCTATGGATCAGCCAATGAAGTTTTATGGAATTGGATTGCCTTGTTGGGTTGTCTGCTCTATACAACAATCTTTGCTGTAATTCTTTTGATTCGTGGCAAGAGAGGCGTCAACGTATAAAAAAATAAGGAAGAGCAATCTTCCTTTTTTTATTGCCAAATCCTTGGGTTGATTTGTAATTATGTGAAGTTGTAAGAAATAGAACATTCTGCTTTTATTTCATTATAACTGTGTTATAATAAAGTTATGAAAGCGCTTTACTTCATTTAGTAAAGCATCGTTGATAGATTGATACTTATGAAAACAAGCAGTTTTTAAAGTGTGGGGAGTCTGAAAAAGTCAGACATGCTTTTTTTGACCGAGCACTTCTTGAATAGATCAATTGAATAAGGATTAAAAAACAAAGGAGTAGACATGAACGTTTTATTTTGCTTGACACCCAAAGAAAAAGTGGCATACATCTATGACGACTATACCATCAGACAGGCATTAGAAAAAATGCAGATTTACCGTTATAACTCCATTCCGGTTCTTAATCGGAAAGGTGCATATGTTGGCACACTCAGTGAAGGAGACCTGTTGTGGTTCATCAAGGACCATAAACTCAATTTTACAAAAACAGAAAGTATGTTAGTTTCAAAGGTACCTCGAAATAAGGATAATGTATCCGTACCGATTTACACCAATATGGAAGACATCATTGATGTAGCAACCAGACAGAATTTCGTACCCGTTTTAGATGATTTTGGTACATTCATCGGACTGATTACCCGAAAAGAGATTTTCAATTACATGGTTCAACAAATGATGAACAAACCCATCAATCGGAATCATCTATCTGACAACCCAACAAACGAAGCAAGCAAACCACAGTGACCCTGTGGTTTTTTATATAAAAAAAGGCGATTACTCGCCTTAAACATGAAATCTGCGTTTGAACTCTTCGCGACTGGATTTGGATGGCAAAAAGAAAATGCCAAGAAGTGTAAAGAGTGCATAGCTGAAACAAATGAAGCTCGGAATACCTTGATGTGTGACATTAAGTAAATTTAATAATCCTGGAACAAGCCCAATCACCGTGATCACAAACAAACTTGAAAAGTAGTCATACCAGCGTTTCTTGTTTGTGATAATGAGAAGTGTTATTAAGAAGATGTTGGTTGCTACTGCAATTGGAAAGACATAATCGATTGCCCAGAAGTAATCTTTGATTGCCAGACCAAATAGGAAAGCTGCAAGGACTGATGCAATAATCGATTTGGTTAACTTGGATGTCCAGATGGTCGGAACGACCAGAATAACAAACATCACAATGGCGTAGAAATTGGTGATTGCAACCACTAAGGACCATGTGAGGTTCCAGCCATTAGCAATATAATCCAGATAAAGACAAATTAAGGCACTCACGACATTGATGAAAAAGAAGAATCGGTAGAAGAAGCGTGAGGCAGGTCTTTTTTTAACTTGTGTGAATTTATAAGTGGATTCGGTTGAATTTTCGACTGTTTCCAATTCACCATTGCATAACATGCAATGATCTAAGGATGTGTCATAATGAACGTGGCAGCTCTTACAGTATTTCATCATAGTCCTCCTTATAATTGGTATCTAAAACGACATCCAATCCTTCATCGACTAAAAAGGAGATGATTTGATTCATAATGGATAAATCCTTGAGTGGAGAACTTAGAATGATGTTGGTGAAGTCATGAAGCGAAATCAAAGTTGTTGCCAATCCATAGCCTGCATTGACAAAATCGACATCAAGAATTTTATGATCGCATTCCGTAGGAATGTCAACAATACCGAGATTGGATATTGACGTACTGCTGATACTTTCTCCTAAAATGTTATAGCCGATCTTAAATGCAATCGTCTTAAGGAAAAGAGGTAGAATACGAATCATGAAGTTCTTTTCAAATCCAACCAATGAACTGATTCTGGACTGAAGTTTATCCTTATCAAGTTGATCCTTGAATTGTACTTTTGTTAGTTCAAGCATTTCGTCAAATGTCCAATCCGTTTTTTGACTATCATATGTGCCTTTGATATATAATGAGAAATTTCTCAAGGTTACAGAGTCAAAATATGGTCTGAGATTGACAGGAACAAAAATTTTTAACGGTTTCTTGTTGCCGACAAAATCTGTGGTTTCTTTATAGATGCTATAAGCAATCAACGCAGTGATGAACTGGGTGATTGTTGCGTGATATTTATGTTTTGCAACTTCAATCAGTGCTTTCGTATTAACTCTTGCCTTCAGGAAAAGAACCCAATGGTGCCCAAACTGCTCACCTTGTAGGTGATAAGCTTTTTCTTCTTTGAGATTACGTTTTTTATCTTTGTCATAATTAGAAACAAAGTTATCTTCGCTTTCCTTTTTAGAATAAGGCTTTTCACTTAAAATCTTACCTTCATGTTCAATCTTGAATCCTCTTAAACGGAAATAGTGATAGACAACTGCTTTCAGGAAATGCAAAGCACCTGTGCCATCAGATAAAGCATGAAATGTTTCTAAAGTCACTTTGTTTTCAAGATAGTAGACTTTAAAAAGATAACCATGATTACTCATGGGTCTGAAGAACTTACAGATTGCTGCAGGTTCCAATTCAACTTTGAAATGACGATGGTTGGATGCAAAATAATTCCAGAATAGTCCGTTCTTTAGTTGAACAGCGAAAGTTTCAAATCTTGGCAAGACGGAATTGACGGCTTCTTCGAGTAAGATAGTATCAATGACTTCATCTAAATAAAAAGAAAGACGGAAGACATTACTGCGATCATCTTTGGATACAGCTGGAAATATTTTTCCTGCATTATCTAACTTATACCAGTACTTTTTCTTTTTCAAATGTATCACCTAAAGTTATGTATTCCCCCGAGTGCTTATTCTCATTATACACTTTTTTCTCTCGGATGAAAATTCACATTGTTCATTTCTTAATATTTATAGTATATCAGTTCATATGATTTGAAAAATCATGTGAATTTGATTAAACTTAAAAACAAACGAAGGAAGTGATTGAATGAAGATTCATGGTATTCATCATGTGACTGCGATAACAAGTAGCGCAGAACGCATTTATGATGTATTTACGAATGTTTTGGGTATGCGATTGGTAAAGAAAACAGTGAACCAGGATGATATCTATACGTATCATCTCTTCTTCGCTGATGATCAAGGCAGTCCTGGTACGGACATGACTTTTTTTGATTTTTTGGGAAGTTCAAAAGCAGTTAAGGGAACTGATGAGATTTCGAAGACTGGATTCAGAGTAGCAACCGATGATGCACTCCTTTTTTGGATCAATCGATTTGATCAATTTCAAATGCGACATGAAGAGATTCTGGATATCTGTGGAGTTAAATGTCTTCCTTTTTGGGACTTTGATGATCAAGCATATCTCATTTGTTCAGATGAACAACATCAAGGTGTCAAACCTGGAATACCATGGAAAAACGGACCAATTCCAGATCAGTATGCGATCATCGGACTTGGACCAATGGTCTTCAAGGTCAGTCATCCAACGCGGTTTGATCAGATTGTAACTGAAGTCCTAGGATTTCATCAAGTTCAAAGTGAAGGTCAGATGATTAGATACGAATTGAATGAAGGCGGTTTAGGTGCATCAATTCTTGTTGAATATGATCCGGATTCCAATCGTGCTGTTCAAGGATTTGGAGCAATCCATCATGTCGCTTTTCGGGTCTCGAAGAGATCAGATCTGGATGCATGGATTAAAAGGTTGAATGCATTAGGATACAGACATTCAGGACATGTTAATCGGTTCTATTTTGAATCTTTATATACACGCATGTATCCCAATATGTTGTTTGAGTTCGCCACTGATGGTCCAGGATTCATCGATGATGAAGAAGATTATCTGACGCTCGGTGAGAAACTCTCTTTGCCACCACAACTCAGAAAGTCAAGAAGACAAATTGAAGCACTTATCAGACCTATTGATACATCTGATACAAATCGAAAACGAGAGAAATCCATTTGATTTTTCTTGAGACCATGAGTTTGAATTCAAAAGTCATGGTAAAATAGAAAGTGGAAATAAAAAACAACTAGGACCTTACATTCCTGAATTTTGACAACTATGGTGATTTAATCATCGGTCAATAGAGGTGGATATGGAACATTTATTTATACAAGGAAAAAAGGATGTCACGCTGTTGCTTCTTCATGGAACAGGTGGGAATGAACATGATCTGCTTTCCGTTGGAAAGCAAATAGATCCTGATGCCAATATTTTAAGTGTCAGAGGTAATGTCATCGAATATGGTATGCCTCGTTTTTTCAAGAGAAAAGCGATTGGTGTTTTTGATGAGGAAAGTTTGGTTGAAGAAACACATAACCTCTGTGATTTCGTACGAAGTTCAGGAACAAAATACAAATTCGATTGTAAGAAAGTGGTTGCTATCGGGTATTCCAATGGAGCGAATATCGCTGTGAGTGTGCTTTTTCATTATGAACAAGCATTCCAGAAAGCGATATTGTTTCATCCCATGGTGCCACTTAGAAATATCGATTTAGCCAATCTCAAAGGTACCAAAGTTTTTATTGGAGCTGGTAAAGCAGATCGAATGATGCCTGAGCATGAAGTTGAAGAACTGACACAAATGCTGCATTCAGCGAATGCAGATGTTGAAGTCTTTTGGACTGAATATGGTCATCAACTCAGTCGTGAAGAAATAAAAGCCGCTCAAGCATGGTATCAAAACAAATCTCAAGCGCATTTTGAAGAATAGAGGATTACACAATGTTTGATATAACACAATTGGATATCAAAAAAGCAAAAGATACTTTGCTCATATCCGAAAAACCTTTAGTGATTAAACTTTTTCCTGCCAAGGAAAAAAGAAAATACATTTTACTCGGTATGATCTGTCACCTCTTTGAAGAAGGTAAAAAATACACCGAATCAGAGATCAATGATGTATTGAGAAATGTCTATGAAGATTATGCAACTTTAAGACGTTATCTGATCATTTATGGCTTTATGGATCGTGAAAGCGATGGACATGCTTATTGGCTCAAGGTAAAATTAGAAGATTTCAAATCCTATATTGAATAAAAGAAGTTCAGACGAACTTCTTTTTATTTTAATTTTTTGTTCATTTTCAAAGATTTAACAAAATGAATGACATGATGTCGTTTGATACGATTTTCGGAAACGAGCCATGTGATTGTGTCATGAAGCGTTTCATTGAGGGATCTTGGAACATAATTTAATTCCAGTCTTGCTTTCTCATTTGAGAAATGAGAATTGCTTTCAAGTGTATATAATGAATAAGGTGTATAGATGGGAGGTAATTTTCTGAATTTATAGAATAATTCTGCCAGTGGTGCTGTCAGTTTGGCAAACCACATAGGGAGCACATTGATTTTAAGCTTTTTACCTGAGAGGAGCTTGAGCTCATCAAAGAGTTCTTTGAGATCAACACGGTTTCCTGAAAGAATATAACAAGACCCAATATGACCAGAAATCGTTGCTTGCAAAATGCCAGAAGCAACATCTCTGACATCAACAAAATCATAGGCACCATTGATTCTTGATGTTAAGAAACCATTGAGATAATCTTCAATCATCATCGTCATGTGTGCTTTTCCAAAATCATAGGGACCGATGATACCAGATGGATGTACAACGATTGCGTTAAGTCCAAACTTGATTTGCGACAAAACATATTGTGTTGCAGTTGCTTTGGTTTTAGCATAAGCTCCATGAACCAGATCAGGACTAAAGATCGTGGCTTCTTTGATGATTTCAGGATCAGGAAGTTCTGGAATCGCATGAACAGAACTGACATAGATGAACCTGTGAACGTGATGTGCTAGAGCAAAATCACAGATATTCATCGTACCATTGACATTGACTGCTTCCAAGATTGGATTTTTCTTTTGCGAGATGGAGACGATACCGGCTGTATGGATGACATAAACTTCAAGATCTTCATCTGAAATCATAGACGTATCAAAAATAGCTTCAAGTGACTTTGGATTTCTGACATCACCTTTATAAACATCAACACCTAAAGCTTTGAGCATCTTATCAGAATCTGAAGGCAAGATCAAGCCTCTGATTAACACATTTTGTTTGCTGAGTAATCGGATAATGGTATTTCCTAAATGTCCGTTGGCACCAGTTATGATGAATAGTTTTGTCATCATATCACCACCTTACACCTTAAAAATATACCTAATTGCATCAGAGTGCAATAGAAAAAGGCAATTCTTTTAAATGTGTTAAAAAACACACAAAAAAGTGCCTTTATTTCCCTTAAAAAGCCATTTTTGGTGGGATTCGATGTTGAGTCAGCTTTTCATATGTATGTGCAATGGCAATCAGATTTTCATCATCGAATTTCTTTCCGACGAAGACAATCGATCGTGGTTTTTGATCAACGAGCGCTTTTGCAGGGACACAAATGGATGGATTTCCTGCAATTGGTGCATATGACATCCACCAAGTTGAGAGAATTGCGTCATAACTATTTTTCTGCATGATCTCTTCAAACAGATTGGCATCTTTCAATAAAGATTTTCTAATTTCCATATACTGAGGATCTCTAAGATCTCCAGACGTTTTTTCTGCAGCCTCCAAAATACTTTGACCATATTTTAAACATTTTTCTTTGTGTTCGATATTGAAATCGATGATGGATTTTAAAGAAGTCATTTTGGTAAAACCTTTGACTGAGTCAAGGTATTGATTCAAACCATGTTTGAACTCATAGAGTAAGGAGGCGTCATTTTTCATCTCGACAGCTTCAATCGACTTTTGCTCGACAAGTATTCCTACAGATTCTAGTTTTTCTTTTGCTTCGTCAAGAAGTGCAATTTCTTCATCTTCATAGGGGTGATTGGAAAAACTGATTATCAACACTTTTTTGCCCTGGACCTCTTTTTCACTGGCATTGGCAAAATCAAACTTTCGATCTTTGATCACATTAGAATAACGATCCTTTGGATCGTATCCAACCATAACATCAAGAAGTAGGGCAGCATCATGAACTGATAAAGCCATGGGTCCTGCCGTATCTTGGGTCTCACTGATAGGAATGATACCATAACGAGAGATGAATCCAAATGTTGGTTTGATGGAAACGATAGAATTCTGATAAGCTGGTGCCATCAGAGAACCGTTGGTCTCAGTTCCTACTGCTAGTGGAATCAGATTGGCGGCAACTGCAACCCCCGATCCAGTTGATGATCCAAGCGGATCGATATCTGGATGATAGGGACTTTTGACTTGTCCGTTTCGAGAACCATAACCCGAAGGCATGTCATCATAACTCATGAAGTAGGCGAATTCGGACAAATTTGCTTTTCCAAGAAGGATTAAGCCTGCATCTCTCAGTTTTTCTACAACCGTGGCTTCATATGGAGCAATCAAGTCTGCTAAAGCATATGAGTTTGCAGTCGTATGCATCTGATCTTTGGTATTGATATTATCTTTGATGAGAATAGGAATGCCATGAAGAGGACTTCTTAATTTGCCTTGTTTTCTTTCTTCATCCAGTTGTTTTGCGATGCTCATCGCTTCAGGATTTAATTCAGCAACCGAATTCAAGTACCCATCAAACAACTTAATTTGTTGTGAATACATCTCTACCAAACCTGTAGAAGTTAAGATATTTTGATTAAGTGCACTGATGAGTTCATTGACAGTATATGATTTCATTTTTGACCCTCCAATTAATCATTTTGATATTTGAAATGGATATATTAAAGAAAGTAATCCTTACTGATAGTTTATCATATCCATATTAAAAGTGCAGTCCTTACGAAAGTAGAAAATGAGTCTGATTGATTTGAGGTTTAAAAATACAGATGAACATGGTAGAATAAAAGTATTAAAGGCAGGAAAGTCGGACATGAAAATCGTAGAACTCAACAAAAACGAATATGAAGGATATGAATTGGAATATCAATACTTCACTAGAGCCTATTATGATATCTCCATCAAAAAGAAGCAGGATATTCAAATTAAGATCAAAAGAAAGAAATTTAGACGTAAGACAGAAAAGGGATTCAAGTCCAAGTTATTTGAGAGTTATATCGAACGTCCTCAAGTATTTGCAGTCTTCGATAAAAGAAAAATCATTGGCGTCATCGAAGGATCACTGGAAACGTGGAATAACCGATATAGAATCTGGAATATTTTGGTTGAAAAAAGATATCGTGATCAAGGCATCGGACAAGCACTTTATCGTCATATAGAAGCGGAAGCTATCAAACTCAGTGCCCGTGCTATTGTATTGGAAGTACAGTCGTGTAATGATCCAGCCATTGGATTTTATATGAAACAGGGGCTTCATTTTATTGGGTTAAACACCATGGAATATTCGAATGATGACATCCAAAAAAAGGAAGTACGCTTAGAAATGGGGAAGCGGTTATGAATGTCGAATTTAAGACAAAAATGGGACATCATGCGTTGATCAGAAGATTGGTTGCAGAAGATGCAAGTAACGTTTTGGAGTACTTGAAAACAGTCGGTGGAGAGACTAATTATTTGCTATTAGATGAAAGAGGATTAGAAGTTTCAGTTGATGAAGAGAAGGCAATTTTGGATCGATTTTATCACCATCCAATCTCACTTTTGATTGGCTGTTTCATTGATGGTGAACTCGCATCCGTTGCCAATTTATCAGTGAGTGATCGTTGGAAAATTAGGCATATCGGTAAGATTGGTGTCTCTGTAAAAAAGAAATTTTGGAGACAAAGAATTGGCTTCAAAATGATGGAAATCATGATCGAATATGCAAAGAGTAAACAACAGTTGGATATCATTCAATTAGAGGTTAGAACCGATAATTATAACGCGATAAATCTTTATGAAACCTTAGGATTTTTCCCTGTCGGAACCATCCCAAAAGCAACCAAAATAGACGGTCATTTTTATGATCATCATATCATGGTTCTATATTTATAGTGATTAGTTAATATGGCTTCATAAAGCGAAATATATGAAAAATAAAACGCAGGTTTCCATATTGGAAATTTGCGTTTTTAAATTTGATTCTTAACTTTCAAAATAGCACACTTCAAGTAAAACGATTCATCGGAACCGAGTGTGATTGGATGATCTTTCCCTTGCATTCTTAGTTCAATCAACTGAGTCGTTTTTTGAGCATCATTTGCAGCATCAGTGAGCATCTCTAGAAATAGATCTTGAGGCATAAAATGTGAGCATGAACAAGTATACAAATAGCCTTCGTCATTAATAATTTTCATCGCTTGAAGATTGATCTCTTTATAGCCGTGGTATGCTTTTTTGACATCATCTTTTTTCTTGGCGAAAGCAGGTGGATCCAATACAATAACGTCAAACATTTTTCCTTCATCTTGATAAGTTCTTAGTGCTTTGAAAACATCAGCTTTTTCAGCATCAATATTTTTGAGTTGATTGAGTTTTGAGTTTTCCAAAATCTGATCTACAGCCGCTTGTGAAATATCAAGACACGTAACATGTTTGGCACCGTAATAAGCAGCAGTCAAACCAAAGCCGCCAATATGCGAAAAGCAATCGAGAACAGTTTGACCTTTAACATAAGTTTTAATCGCTTCATGATTGCTTTGTTGGTCTAAAAATGATCCAGTCTTCTGGCCATCTATGAGATTAATTTTCATCTTGAGATTGTTTTCTAGAATCTCGATTTCATTTGGAATTTGACCATATAGAATGTTTTTGAAAGGTTCCAGTCCTTCTTTTTTTCTGACAGGCACATCACTGCGTTCAAGAATGCCTTTAGGATGGAAGAGATCAATAAGGAGTTGAACAAACATCGCTTTTCTCATGTCGATGCCGAGAGAAAGGATTTGCAAAACAAGATATTCTCCATATTTGTCAATGATCAAACCCGGAATGCCATCGGCTTCACCAAAGAGCATTCGATAGCTGTTTTTATAGCCAAGATCAATTCTCGTTTGATTTGACTTTCTAATGATTTCAGAAAAAAACGATTCATCAATGACTTGTGACTCGTTTCTGGATAGGATTCTGACAACAATTTTCGATGATGTATTGAGATAACCTTTGCCAATAAATATGCCTTTGAAAGAGTAGACATAGGCAAGTTCACCACTTTGAATATGTCCTTCAAATCGGTCGACTTCATTACCGTATACCCAGGTATGACCTTTTTGAATTCTCAACTCCTCATTGGGCTTAAGAAAAATAGAGCAACGGTTCAACACATCCTTAGGATGGATTTTCTGATTCATAGGTTTTTTCTTTCTTTGAAAAGTGTTTCGCTGCAAATTCAATGAAATCAATATTGAAATCTTCTTCAATCAGATTTGTGAACTTCTCAATCTTTTTCTGATTACCCTCAAATTGGAGGACGCTGAAGCATTTCACTAATGTGTCTTCATAATCTGCGTAATTTTCAAGCTTAAAGTAAACAAGTGATTGATAGTAGTAGAGATACTCCATCAGATAGAATTGTTTAATCGAAATATTGAGCTCTACACCAATCTTGCAAAACTTGAGTACATTGTCATAATCTTCATGGATACCAAAGAACTTGGAAATTTTCGCAAGCATAAAGATATAAATCTTTTCATTACCTCCACTGAATACAGTCGAGCGATCATCTAAGAAAGCTTCAATTTTTCTGATGATTTGAAGATGCTCAGATTGATCAATTGAATCAATCAGGGAAGTGAGGATTAACATTTCAGTTGGTGTTAGTATTTGGGATTCTAAAATTTCCGGATAGTTTATAAGTCTTGCATTCATTTCACCAGACTGTAGTAAGGTGATTTGTTGTGAATACAATTTATCTAGAATGATGCTGTGCTGATACATCAAAAGGTTATTTTTGTCGATGACTTGGTCAACAGGTAGTTCTTTAGAAAGTTCCAAAAATCCATCATGGTCATAATTGACTGCTAAATTAAATAATTTAGTAACTGTTTTGGTTTCTTCAACGTTTGCAATTTCAAATTCGCGCAATAAAGTATCGGTTTTGATCCCGATTTTTTCACTGAGTTGATCGATGACTTGGAATGGGACAACCGACTCGCCACTTAAGTATCTACGGTATTGTCTGAGCGAAACAATCTCATCCGTAAAACTTTCCTGCGAGAGGTTGCGCGCGGAACGTAAACGTTCTAAAAAAATGCAAAGTTCTTTAGATTTCATAAAAATTTAACCTTTTTCTATAATTATAGGACATATCCGCCCTACCAATTTATCCTAATTGATAATACAATTAGGTAAAAGGGAGGCATTAGCCATGAGAAAATATTTTGTAATTGCGTTACTTTTAGTTGTTTCATTCGTCCTGTCACTTCAAGTGAATTCGTCTTTATCAGATTTAAATGGAACCAGAGTATTAGACTTTGGTAATTCAGGA
>QKIB01000139.1 GCA_003249785.1 Acholeplasmatales bacterium | reverse complement strand
AAAACAAATGAACCTATCCTCAGTTGAAGTCATTCATAAAGAAGTGCTTCATCCAAGCGAAGGCACACGCATCCAATTGAAAGGTACAGTGAATTTTGAGATTGATGCGAGCAAGCTGATACTCCCTCAAAAAGAAGAAACATTACCTGATGAAGAAATCCTTGAATATGTTAAAGCACATGACTTGAGGGTTGTTGCTGGAACAGGTGGTAATGATGAACATAGTGTGGGTATGCGAGAAATCCTTGATATCAAGCACGGTGGTATCGAGAAATACGGTATGGACTATGTTTATTTGGGAACCAGTGTTCCAATTGAAAAATTCATTGATGCGGCCATTGAAACCAATGCTTCATGTGTCATGATCTCCTTGATCATTTCACATGATGATATTCACTATAAGAATATGCAGAAACTCAATGATTATGCAGTTGAAAAAGGCGTTAGAGACAAATTAATACTTCTTGCTGGTGGGACTCAGGTCACACCTGAAATCGCAAAGAAATATGGCATGGATCAAGGATTTGGTCGAGGAACCAAAGGTAAGGATGTTGCAAGTTTTATCGTGAAGAAACACAAGGAGCGCTATGAAAATTGATGTTTTGGTTGCTGAAATCGGTTCAACGACAACTGTCGTTAACGCATTCAACATAAAGGATCAAATTGAATACCTAGGCAAAGGCATGCATCAGACCACAGTGGATACTGACGTTAATATCGGTCTTCGTCATGCCATTGACGACTTAAGACAAAACTTAAAAGTAGAGTCTCTGACTTATGATGAGCTATTCGCATCATCAAGTGCAGCTGGTGGATTAAAAATCACAGTCCATGGCTTGGTCTATGAGATGACTGCAAAAGCTGCCAAAGAAGCAGCACTTGGCGCAGGTGCGAACATTCACTTAATTACTGCCAACAGATTGGAACCAGATCATCTTGAAAAGATCAAAATGATTAAGCCCAATATGATCATCATCGCTGGTGGGACAGATTATGGTGAAAGAGAAGTTGCATATTTAAACTTGCTTGATGTCATGGATTTAGAGATTCCGATCATTTATACCGGAAATATTGCAAACCATGATCGTATCAAGAAACTCAATCATCCGATGATCAAGATCGTTGATAATGTCTATCCCAGAGTCGATGATTTCAATATCTTGCCATTAAGGAAAGCGATTTATGAAACGTTTGAAAAAAACATCATACATGCCAAAGGTATGCAACACATATTCTCTATGGTAAGTGGAACCATCATTCCCACACCGGGTGCTGTCATGGATGCGACCTTACTTCTAGATGAACTCTTTGATGGTGTGATGACCATTGATGTCGGAGGAGCAACCACGGATGTGCACACCTC
This sequence comes from Acholeplasmatales bacterium, assembly GCA_003249785.1. Classification (GTDB taxonomy): domain Bacteria; phylum Bacillota_I; class Bacilli_A; order Acholeplasmatales; family Acholeplasmataceae; genus Peloplasma. Next base: position 511 of record QKIB01000139.1, on the reverse strand, counting down.
TTGCGATCCAAAACCAATGTATCAGAAATACAGTGATGGTGAACCTAGATTCAAGCGAACCGTTGAAGGTGATTTAGGTGTTTTTGTGAATCGGCATATGGTTTTATCAACCATTAGAGATGATGAAGTGAACAAAGAACTTCAAATGAGCAAGGAAGAAGCACATCTTGTCGCACAAAATGAACCCTATATTCCTGAAAGTCCAGAAGGATTGAAACTAAACAGACTCTTGACCAAGCAGTGTATGGAACTCGCATTAGATCGTCATATTGGCGATTTAAGACGTGTGTTTACCACCAATGGGTTCAAAGTCATCCCAGAGGGAAAAGATACATCCTTGGTGAAAGCAGTCTTTCTGACGGGCGGAGCTTTGCTTTATACAGAAAAAAGTGAAGAGATCATCAAGGACTATATTGAAAAAAGACATAACAAACTCGTACCAAATCCAGATGTCAAAATCTATAAGGACCATGATTACATTTTTGCATCTTTAGGCGTACTATCTCATAAG
>QKIB01000121.1 GCA_003249785.1 Acholeplasmatales bacterium | reverse complement strand
GAGAAGACAAAGAGCTTTAGAATTGATTGAAAAAGTAGGGCTCTTAGAACATAAGAATCAAAAAGCATCGAAACTATCTGGTGGTGAAAAACAACGGGCTGTCATCGCAAGAGCATTAGCCAAAGATTGTCCAATCATCGTTGCTGATGAACCCACAGGAAATCTTGATAGTGCATCTGGAGCGAAAGTCATGCAGCTTTTACATGAAATCAGTGAAGGCAAACTTGTTGTCGTTGTGACACATGATTATGATCAAGTTAAAGATTTTGCGACTAGAAAAATCAAGATGCATGATGGTGAAATCGTCGAAGACAAGAAAATCAAGAAAACCATTGCATATGAAGAAAAAAATACGATTGTCAAGAAAAGCATGCATTTTTTAACCTTGCTGAGATTCACATTCCGTAGTTTGTTTTCCACACCAAAAAGACTAATCTTTTTGATTATGATGCAAATGCTCATGATGATTGCATTCACCTTTATTTTTTCATTCAGAGTGAGCGTCATCAGAGACTCTGAAGTGACGCAATCCAGTCGCTTTCCAAATGTTCCTGAAACCAGAGTTCTTGTTGAAAGAAAAGATGGACTTGATTTTACATCAGTCGACTTAGATTATTTTAACTCCATACCTTATGTAAGCAAAGTATATGAAAATGGATTGTCATTTTACAACTCATTGCCGCTCTATATCTTTACAGATGACACAACTTATTCTGATGGGGTTAGTCACACATACTTTTACTCAAATTTCAATGTTGCTGGAACTGATGCAGCAGGGACATTATCAACTTCTCAAATAACAGGGGCATTACCTGTAGCGACCAATGAAATCATCATTGGTGATTCAGTTGGTGATTTTCAAGTTGGAGAAACGATCCGATTAGGATCGAGTTCAAATTACATCAATCCGACAATTGATGATTTTATCGGCATCTTCACCATCACTGGCATTCACCGTGAACAAAGTCATATTGTCTATTTTTCTGATGCATTTCTGAATAATTCAAATGTTGATCGATATACCATCAATGATGAAGAAAAAAACCAATTGTTGGATCAAGCATACGCATGGACAGGTACGACAGGTTATCTTAGTTATTATTATAATCAAGATCTCTCAGGGCGACGTATGAATCTCTATGGCGATGGGGACCCTACCTTGATCTACAGAGAAACGAAGGATATGACCTTCATTGGTTACTTTATAAATTATACTACACATCAACAAACACAATTAACCGTAATTTTATCTAATATTGATATTTATTCAAATACAACATCCAATATCTATTCTGGTGAGTTTTCTGATGCAATCCTTCAAGAATTGCAAGATGTAGTTTTGCAAGAGTTAGAGTATATGTACAAGATTGAAAATCGTGTCGTTGTTTCATTATCTGTGAAAGGCTTGAATAATGGTGAGAAGACCATTAATGCGATAGATCCTGAAATCTATAGAACGATTTATCCAGCAAATATACCTAATCCTTCAGCAGCATTCAATACATTCATCCAAGGGCTGTTTACTGGTATTTTAATGTTGATTGTTGGATTGTTGCTATACTCTATAGTGCATGCGGTTACCAAGAATGTGATGCAGAGTAGAAAGAAGGATTTTGCTATTTTCAGGTCGATTGGAACATCCAAAGCAACCTTGGCTAGACTGGTTGTTCTTGAGCAGATTGCCATTGCTGGGTTATCTGCATCGCTCATGTTGGTCATTTTATTTGTCGTAAGTTCAAATGTGCCAGCTATTTATCGAATCATTCAGTATATGGAATTTGGCAACTATGTGACACTCGTCATTTTCTTCCTATTCTTTGGAGGTTGGCTTGGTTTGAGATTTAACAAACGAGTATTCAAACAATCCGTTATTGAATCCATCGTTTCAAGTAAGGAGGAATCGGCATGATACGCGTACAAGGCTTGCATAAGTATTTCTTCAGACATAAGAAAAATGAAATTCATGTCCTCAATGACATGACCATAGATTTTCCTGATCAAGGGCTTGTTGTCTTACTTGGGCCATCTGGATCTGGGAAGACGACATTACTTAATGTGTTGGGCGGACTTGATAATGTTCAGCAGGGTACCATTGAGTTCGATAATCAAATATTAGATAAATATGATGTCAAACATTGGGATCAGCTGCGAAATGAATCGATTGGATACATCTTCCAGAACTATAATTTACTCCCACAACTTTCTGTTTATGATAATATCGCTTTGGTTCTGAGAATGATGGGAATCAGTGATCCTGAAATTATTGAAAAGCGTGTACACTACATTTTGAATGCTGTCAATATGTTTCAGTTTAGAAAGAAGAAATCCACACAGCTTTCCGGTGGACAGCAACAACGTGTCGCTATCGCTAGAGCACTCGTAAAAAATCCGAGAGTCATCATAGCTGATGAACCAACTGGTAACTTGGATTCCAAGAACACGTTGGATATTATGAACATCATCAAGGAAATTTCCAAGCAGAAGCTGGTTGTTCTTGTGACACATGAAAAAGATATCGCCAAACTCTATGGGGATCGTATTATTGAGATTAAAGATGGCGTCATCATCAACGACTATGAAAATACGGCGATTCATGATCATGATATCGCAGATGACAATATCATCTATCTCAAGGATTTGAATCAATTAACAAACTTAAATGATCCTTTGGTCAATGTTGGTTTATTTGATGATTCCACACAAGAGCTCGAACCGATTAATGTCAGATTGATTATCAAGAATAAAACGCTATATATTGATGTGGACAGCCAAATCAACAAAGTGAAGCTCATTGACAGTTCATCAAATCTCATCATTAAAGATGAGAAATATGTCAAAAAGAATCGTGAAGAATTATTTGAGACTTCCTTTTCAACCGATGAACTTGATAATAAGGATGTAAACCGCAATTTCCAAATGATTGTCTCTATCAAACAGATTTTTCAGCTTGCTTTAAAAAAGATCTTGTTTGCTTCAAGAAAAGGAAAAATCATGTTATTCAGTTTTATCGTGTCCGGTGCGGTCATCGCACTTGCTGTCACGATGCTTGCTGCGACCATGATACCAGATTTATCATCTCGCATGTTTGAGAAAAATTATATCAATGTAAATGATAAAACATCTACAAAAATCAGTTATGATGACATGATGAGTTATCTTTCTGATGATCCAGATGTCTATATCAACACTTTAAATTCTATGATGATCAAAGTCGTAGATCCAGTGAATCCTGACAGTGCATTATTCACATTTACTTCAACTGTCGATATTGTTGATCATTCCATTGGACGATTGGTTGTAGGCAGATTACCACAAGCAGATGATGAAATTGTGATCTCTTCACCTTTGGCAGATCAGATTATGGGTAAGGAAAGTTCAGCGAATTTCTTTGCTTCAGATCAAGGTATTGGTGCTGAGTATGGCATTTGGAATTATAAGAACTTTCTTTATGAGCAATATCGCATTGGGGACGTCGATCTCAAAGTTGTAGGCATTGTCAAGACTGACATCAAGATTACTTATATGACGCGTGAATTAACAAATTTATTACAAACACAAAATGTCGAACTTGTCACCGGGTTAAGTGCCACTTATATTGGCAACCTATATGCTGATGATGTGACTTTAAGTTATGGTATGATGCCCACAGGCGATCAAGTGATCATCTCAAGAGCACTGTTTGATGAATTATCAACTACACTGATTGACAATACATGGCCAAAGACACTCGATCACATGGATCAAGTGGTCAGTGGTGTATTTGATGGAACAAGCAATATCGTGATTGCCAACAATTCAACGATGGAACAGTTGCGCTATGAAAATGATAATGCATACTTCATTTATGCTTCAGATCCAGAATCTACATTGGCTGTTTTGCAAAGTCATGATGTCAATGCTGTCCTTCAGACAACAGCAATCATCGATGCATTCAATAACTATATGTTTGAAACAAGAATTACGATGTCGATAGTTTCATCAATTGTCGTTGGATTTGCACTGCTGGGTTTCTATTTCATTATGCATTCATCGATGATTTCGAGAATTTATGAACTCTCAGTTTATCGTGCACTTGGCATGAAGAAAAATGAACTTTTCGTTTCATTCTTGGTTGAAATTTTGATTTTATCGACCATCACATCACTCATTGGTTATTTGGTAGCAACTTATGGTCTCTACCTTGCAGGACAATCATTACTCGGAGCATTCAGGTTATTCCTGATTACGCCACTGACCATTCTGATTGGATTGATCTTACTCTATCTTGTCAACATCATAGGTGGTATGATCCCGATTTTATTACTCTTAAGAAAAACACCAGCACAGATTTTATCACAATACGACATTTAACAAAAAAGAGCCTTTTGGCTCTTTTATTTAGATAAATGTTGCAATGTCAGTGACATCAAGACGGGCTGATTCATATCCCTCTTCATCTCTTTTTCCAATCGAGACAATCAAGGCTGGTTTGTAACGTTTCTCATCATAACCCAATGCATGAGCAATTGAAGAATGTTTAAATCCACCAATCGGACATGTATCATAACCATGTTCTTTGGCAACCTGCATCAGCTGCATAGCAACCAAACCACAATCGAATAATCCGGATTTTTCAAGTTGCTCATCTGAAAGATCAGGAACCATGTTGGAAATATTTCTGAGTTGACGATCTTTGACATCTAATGGCATATGACCGGCACGAACAGATAAATCGAAAATCTTTTCTGCATAATCGTATTTTCTGAGATCTGTGAAGATGACAATCATCGCTGATGATGTTTCTAACTGCTGATGATTTCCATGCAAGACAGTCTTTAGTTTTTGTTTGCCTTCTTTAGATGTGACAACTGCAAAGCGCCATGGCTGCATGTTCATAGATGATGGGGCACGGGACGCTTCCTTAAGTATTTCAATCAATTCTTTTTGAGGTATCTTAACGTTTTCAACGTATTTTCTAATGGATCTCCGTTCAGTTAAATTTGACATGATATCCCTCCTTATTTACAATTTTTATTATATCATTGAAATGCAAGATATGAAATGGAAACGCCCTGTTCTTTATGCTATAATGTGTATGAAAGGGTGAAGCTATGAATACAAAATACATATTGGTCAGACACGGGGAACCAAGATACGATGAAGTAAAGGAAAGACATTATTTTGGGATGGGGTATGATTTAGGAAAATTGACAGATAATGGGATTGCTCAAGCTGAAGCAAGAGCAAAAGATCCATTGTTTGATGATGCGGATCTGATCATTGCTTCACCATATACACGTGCACTGCAGACTGCAGCTATCATTTCTAGGTTGAGAAATATTCCATTACTTGTTGAAAATGATTTACATGAATGGATGCCAGATACGACTTTCAAATTTGAACTTGATGCTAATGAATCTTATCAGGAATATCTGAATGCGAAAGGTGTAAGAAAGCAACATCATATTTACCATTGGGAATCTTATGAAACCTTACAAAAACGCGTTGTAGGTGCGCTTCAGAAATATAAAAAATATCAGAAAATCATCGTTGTCTGTCATGGTATTGTCATGTCAACACTGACAAGATTCGACGATGTCATCGAATATTGTGGTGTTAGGGAAATCGAACTTTAATGGATATTAAGAAGTTAGAAAATTGGTATCTAAAGCATCACAGAAGATTACCATTTAGAGAAAGCAAGGATCCATATCAAATCTGGGTGAGTGAAATCATGCTTCAACAAACACAAGTTGAAACGGTCTTGCCTTTTTTTGAGCGATTTATCAAGAAATATCCAGATGTGTATCATTTGGCACATGCCAATCCTGAAGTCTTGCAGAAAGATGTGGAAGGGTTGGGATATTACCGTCGGTTTAGCAACATGCACAAGGCAGCACTAGAAATTGAAGATCACTATCAAGGACAATTTCCAGAAACTTATGAGAAAATCATAGGACTACCTGGTATAGGAAAATATACGGTTGGTGCAATCATGTCGATTGCTTATAATCAACCAGTGAGTGCGCTCGATGGAAATGTCATCCGCGTCTTATCAAGATTTTTAGGAAACAGTCAGGATATGCGTCTTGAAAAGAATAAGAAAGTTTTAGACAAAATAAATCAAGACTTGATTGAACATGCCGCACCATCCATTTACACACAAGCAATGATGGAACTTGGTGCACTGATCTGTAGACCCAAAAAACCCGAATGTGAGCGTTGTCCATTAAACGATCAGTGTTATGCTTATCATCATCAAATGACAGAAGCATTACCAGTCTTAAGTCCGCTTAAGACCAAAAAAGAAACACACTATATCACTTTGATTATCAAAAATGATCACGGCATCATGCTTAGAAAGCGTGATGAGAGTTTATTGCATGGTATGTATGAATATCCTCAGTTCGAATCTGAAAGCATTCAATCGGTTTTATCTGATTTGGAAAATGAAGGGATTATCCTTGAGTTGATTGATCAAAGTCTAAAACAAATCACCCATGTATTTACACATCAAATCTGGAGGATGGATGTCTATCGTGTGAGACTAATCAGCGGAAAAAATCCCCATTGGATTGTTGCTGATGAACAAACTTTGAATCAATTACCTATGGCGATAGCTCATCGAAAAATCTAGTGATTTTGTATAAGTAAACATGTTATAATGAATTCGAAAAGAGGTTAGCACCATGGAGCTTCTCAAAAACAAATTCAAACAAGTATTTGGACATCAAAATGATCCCCAAGTATACTTTTCTCCAGGCAGAGTCAATCTCATCGGTGAGCATATCGATTACAATGGTGGATATGTCTTTCCAGCAGCAATCAACCTAGGAACTTATGGTGTTTGTGCCAAAAGGGAAGATCTCAATTTCAGAATGTTTTCTGAACAGGAATCTAAGCTTGGTATGATAGAGGTTTCCCTAGACACCTTGGATTATAACAAAAATCATGAATGGGCGAATTATGTCAAAGGTGTGATTAAATATCTTAAGGAGCATCAATTTGACATACTTTTTGGGTATGATCTTTATATTGATGGCAATCTTCCGACTGCATCTGGCTTATCAAGTAGTGCATCACTGGAAGTATTGATCGTCTATATAGCAAATGATATTTATGGACTCAATCTTTCCAGAGCAGAAATGGCATTGATTGCTCAATCAGTTGAAAACGACTATATGGGCATGCACTGCGGCATCATGGATCAGTTATCGATTGCATGTGGTGTGAAAGATCATGCTTTACTTATGAATACGGCAACTTTGGAAATGAAACCAATGACTGCATCTTTTGAAGGTTATGTTTGGGTGATCATGAATACAAAGTATCCCAGAAAAACGACAGATTCAAAGTATAATGAACGCAGACATGAGTGTGAAATGGCACTCAAAAAAATACAAACCAAGTATACTGTGGCGTATCTGTGTGATTTGAAACCTGAAAATCTTCCAAATATCAAGGAACTGCTTAACGATGCATTACTCTATAAGAGAGTCAAACACGTCATCACAGAACAAGATAGAACCCTAAGGGCGATGGAGATGATGCAAAATCATGATCCCATTGGGTTTGCTGACTTATTGAATCAGTCACATGAATCCCTGAAAACGGATTATGAAGTGACTGGACTTCACTTAGATAGTCTTTGTGAAGCTGCACGACGTCATGGTGCGATTGGCGCACGGGTAACAGGTGCAGGATTTGGAGGATGTGCGATTGCTTTGGTTGAAAGCAATCAGGCTGAACATATGAAACAAGAAGTAAAAAAAATATATCTAGAAAAAACAAGTCTTCATGCAGAATTCTATTCTGTCACATTTGAAGACGGAGTCCAAGAGGTGAAATGATGCAAATCAAACGAGAACATAAACAAACTTCCGTAGGAAACATTGAGTTGATTACATTGATCAATCAAGATCTCAAAGCTGTGATTACATCTTACGGTGCTGGATTGTATCAGATTGAAATGGATGAGCACGCATTACTTGTTGGTCCACAGAATCTGGATGATTATCTGACATCAACTTCTTATTATGGTAAGACAATCGGACGTGTCAGCGGTCGATTGGTTGTCCCATTTTATGAAATCGATGGGATTATGTACCCTGTTCAACCTGTTGGATCTGAAAAAACCAATCTACATGGTGGCAAGGTTGGATTTTCGTTTAGGAATTTCGAGATCGTTGATGAACGTGTCCAATCAGATACTGTTTCAATAACCATGAAATATGTCAGTCAGGACCAAGAAGAAGATTTTCCTGGAGAACTCACATTATTTGTGACCTATACGCTAAATAATCAAAATCAATTGCGGATTGATTATGATGCAAAATCCAACCAAGATACGTTGTGCAATATCACTTGTCATCCTTATTTCAACTTTCAAAAAGAGAAGAAAACCATTAATAAACATGAACTGATGGTCAAAGCATCAACGTATCTAAATATTGATGAAGATTATATGATTCAATCCAAAGACCGTGTGGATAATACACCATTTGATTTACGCAATTCGGCAGTTCTTGGTGATTGTATCAAACAGATGTCAGATACCCCTTTTCAAGGGTTTGATCATACTTGGATCTTTGATGAAGACAAAAATCAAGTCACTCTCTATGATCCGGAATCTCATATCGGCATGCTAGTGGATTCAAGTTATCCGGCCATAGTGATTTATACACATAACATTCCATCAGCAAAGGTCTTAGAACAAACCGGGAATCTAGGTATCCATTCCTCAGTTGCTCTAGAGTGCCAATTTGAACCAGGTGGCATTCATCACGGTTTCCTTAATTCAGCAATTTTAAGAAAAAACGAACATTATCAACATCATATCACGTATTCATTTTTCAAGAAAGGTGAATAATGCAAGATATTAAACAAGCAATCAAACAATTGATTTTATATGCAAAATCTCATGCGTTGATTGATGATAGTCATATGGAAATCTCTAAACAAAAGCTCATCCATTTGTATCAAGTGGATGATTTTGCTTTAATGAGTAATGAGAAAACCCAAGATTTTTTTAAAATCTTGGAAGTTTTAGTTCATCAAGGATTTCAATTGGGATTATATGCGCCAGACACCATAGATGAAAGAGATGCCTTTGAGGCGAAACTCATGGATTTGGTCATGCCTTCTCCCGATGAAGTCAAACAACAGTTTCATGAAAAATATAAAGTGAAACCAGAACTTGCAACAAATTATTTGTTCCAATTGTCATGTGATGTGAACTATATCAAAACAAAGAGATTGAAAGAAAATATACATTGGATCTATTCTGGAAAATATGGAAACCTTGAAATGACAATCAATCTAGCCAAACCAGAAAAAGATCCCAAGTCAATTGCATTGGAACTTAGTAACCCTGTTATTCAAGATATAAACATTCCAAAATGTGTATTGTGTAAGGAAAACGAACAAAATTATCATAATGCTCGAATGAACTTAAGGATCGTACCGATTGATTTAGGTGATGAATTGTGGCATTTTCAATATTCACCTTATCAGTACTATCAAGAACATGCGATTATTTTGCATGATGATCATCGACCTATGTGCATCTGGCATAAAACCTTTGAATATCTTTTAGATTTTGTTGATCAGTTTCCATCGTACTTTATTGGGTCTAATGCAGACTTACCGATTGTCGGTGGATCCATTCTCAATCATGATCATTTTCAAGCAGGGAGACACACTTTTCCAATAGAATATGCTGAGGTGATCAAGTCCTATCAAAAAGGATCCGTCACAATTGAACATATCAAATGGCCCTTATCAACCCTCAAATTGACATCAACTTCAAGAAATGAATTATCATTATTGGCTTCTCAATTTCTAGAAGGTTGGAAACAGTATGAAAATATTGATTTGGATATTGTTCCTTACTCAAAACATATCCCACATCAAACCATCACACCGATTGTAAGAAAAAAAGCGCAGATATATCAGTTGTATCTGGTTTTGAGAAATAATCGAACAAATGAGCATTATCCAGATGGCATTTTCCATCCGCACACCGATGTACATCATATCAAAAAAGAGAACATCGGTTTGATTGAAGCAATGGGTTTAGCCATTTTGCCTGGAAGATTAAAAAAAGAACTTGACTTGATCGAAGATGTCTTGAATGGTAAAAAACAAGTTGAAGACTCTTTAGTTAAACATCAAGCATGGATTCAATTTCTTAAATCAGAACAGATTAAAACCTATGAACAATTACTTCATCAAGTGGGCATCAAGTTTGAACGTGTTCTTGAAGATTCAGGTGTTTTCAAGCTTGATCAGTTTGGGATATCTGCTATGGATCAGTGGATACGTCAAATCATAGAAACTAGCCTCAGCTAGTTTTTTTTATAAAAAAACTGAATCCGAAGATTCAGCTTGTAAGAAAATCTGATAAACTTGAAGATTCCTTAATGGCAAGATAGACAGGAAGTCCTAGTGCATAAAGGACCACAGCTTCACCGAAAAATACCGAAGGAATTGAAATATAGATGGGTGCTAAAAGATAACCATATGTCAGTATTAATCCAACTATGATGCCATTGACAACAGCTGGCCATATCAGGGCAATCCCTACTTTTTTTCTGGTTAGAACCATCAGATATCCGGCGATTGCAGTAGCCAATGTACCGAAAATGACATCAATGATGATTGCTCCACCCAAGAGGTTTGCAACAAAACAACCGATTGTTACGCCAATGATACTCTTCTTATCAAATAGAACCAAAACCATCAAGACTTCAGCGACTCTAAACTGTACGACGCCAAAGCTCGCAAAAGACAAAGTGTAAACCAAGATCACATAGATTGTCGCAATCATTGACTGCTTAATCAGATCTTTTAAAACCATATTTTTCATTTTCAATGCTCCCTGTTTTGTTTTAGCTGGTTTCCTAGGGTACAGCTAAGATGAATACTGATACATTGTAACAAAGTTATGTTATAATTACAAGAGTAAAGGATGAGATTATGAGTATAAAGTTCGAAGTTTTACATGTATGTAAACAAAGTGGCGCAAGATTGGGAAGACTTACAACACCACATGGTGTTTTTGAAACGCCTTTTTTTATGCCTGTCGGTACACAAGCAACTGTAAAGACCTTGACACCTGAAGAAACTAAAAAAGTCTCTGAAGGTATGATTTTGGGCAATACCTATCATTTGTGGCTACAACCAGGTCGAGACATTATTAAAGATCATGGTGGTATCAGAGGATTCATGCAATGGGATGGTGCGTTACTTACTGACAGTGGAGGCTATCAAGTATTTTCTTTAACTGATATGAGAAAGATCACTGAAGAAGGTGTTCACTTCAAGCATCATAAAAACGGATCAGCTTTATTCATGTCTCCCGAAGACTCAATTCATATCCAAGAGGATCTAGGTGCTGACATCATCATGAGTTTTGATGAATGCCCACCACCCTATTCGACCTACGACTATATGAAAGATTCAGTTGATAGAACTTTAAGATGGGCAAAAAGAGGAAAAGATGCACTAACAACAGACCAAGCACTCTTTGGCATTGTTCAAGGAGGATTGGATAAACCACTTAGACAATATTGTGCAGAAGAACTCATCAAAATGGACTTTCCAGGTTATTCGATTGGTGGACTTTCTGTTGGTGAAAAGAAACATGAAATGTATGAAATCACCAAGTTTTTAAATCCAATTCTACCCTTTGACAAACCTAGATATTTAATGGGCGTTGGTGCACCTGATGATCTGGTTGAAAATGTCATCAATGGGATTGATATGTTTGACTGCGTGCTGCCTACAAGAATTGCTAGACACGGTTCTGCCTTAACCACAGAAGGCAAGATAGTCATCAAGAATCAAACCTATGAACATGACATGAGACCTTTGGATCCTCATCTGAAGACACCAGTATCCAAATATACAAGATCTTATATTAGACATTTGTTCAAAGCTGAAGAAATGCTGGGCATGCGTCTGGTAACTTATCAAAATTTGGCTTACTTAAAGCATTTAATGGCTGAAATCAGACAAGCGATTCTAGAAGATCGTTTATTGGATTATCGTGATGAGATGAAGAAAAAAACCAATTATTTCAAATCGAAATAAATCATCTTTATTTTAAAACGATATTCGTGTAAAATAGAAGTAGTGCTAGGAGGTATACCTATGGTATTTGGCGAACAAGATAATTTTGAACAAAAACCTGTAATTAAAGTCATTGGTGTAGGGGGCGGCGGAGGAAATGCTGTCAATCGCATGATCGAAAACGATGTCAAAGGCGTTGTTTTTGTTGCGATGAATACCGACGCACAAGTTCTCAAAGTATCCAAGGCAGAAACCAGAGTTCAATTAGGTAAATACCTCACAAGAGGTCTTGGTGCCGGTGCGAAAGCAGAAGTAGGCCGTGAAGCAGCTGAAGAATCGATTGCTGAAATCGAAGAAGTTCTTAAGGATGCTGACATGGTGTTCATAACAGCAGGTATGGGTGGAGGTACCGGAACAGGTGCAGCACCAATCATTGCACAAAAAGCTAAAGAGATGGGCTGTTTGACAATTGGGATTGTTACCAAACCATTTGCTTTTGAAGGTCCTGCAAGAATGCAGGCAGCCATTTATGGATTAGAAGCATTAAAACCTCATGTTGATACACTGATTGTCATTCCAAATGAAAGATTGCTTGCTATTTCGGGACCCACAACACAACTATTGGATGCATTTAGAGAATCAGATAATGTTCTAAGACAAGGTGTCCAGGGTATTGCTGAAATCATTGCTTTTCCAGGACTCATTAACGTTGACTTTGCTGATGTTAGAACTGTCATGGAAAACAAAGGGACTGCACTCATGGGTATCGGGATTGCTTCAGGTGAAGACCGTGCAGTTGAAGCAGCAAGAAAAGCGATTCATTCCAAACTGCTTGAAGTGAGCATTGATGGTGCAACAGATGCCATTGTCAATATTACATCTGGAACGAACATTACATTGTTTGAAACCGATCAGGCATTATCAGAAATCAAGAATGCGACCGATCGTGATCTTAATGTTATTTATGGAACAACAGTTAATGAAGATTTGGATGATGAATTTATCGTCACTGTCATTGCAACCGGATATGAACTCAAAGCTAAAGATTCAACCATTGAAAACTTGGCAAGTGAAATCTTTAATAAGACTTCAGACGAACAATTGATTTTGACCAAATCTGGTCTAAGAACATCAGAAGATCAACCACTTGAAGAATCAGAAATTAAACCTAAAGACGGCAGTAAACGCAATTTGCCTTCATGGTTGACCAAAAAAGGAAAATTTTAAAAGGCGAAAGCCTTTTTTACTGAAAGGGAAGTAAGTATGCTAAAAGCAGGAATTATCGGCTTACCAAATGTTGGGAAATCAACGCTTTTCAATGCCATTACTAAGGCAGAAGCGTTAGCGGCAAATTATCCGTTTGCAACCATTGATCCCAATGTAGGTGTCGTGTATGTCCAAGATCCAAGACTGGATGTTTTGGAGAAAATCTATAAACCTAAAAAAGTGATTCCAACAGCTTATGAATTTATCGATATTGCTGGTCTTGTCAGAGGTGCATCGAAAGGTGAAGGACTCGGGAATCAGTTTTTAAGTCATATTCGTGAAGTGGACGCGATTTGTCAGGTTGTGCGTTGTTTTGAAGATGGCAATATCACTCATGTCGAGGGAACCATTGATCCACTTCGTGATATCGAAACCATCAAGATTGAACTCAATCTCGCTGATCTGGATTCAATTGAAAAAAGACTGGGAAGACTTGAGAAGAAAGCAAAAGCGAAGTTGAAGGATGCGATTGAAGAACAAGACATCTTGCTTAAGATCAAGAAAGTCCTCGATGAAAATGGCAGTCCTAGACTTCTGAAATTTGCCGATGACGAACTCAAATTGATTAAGAGTTTCAATCTACTATCGTTGAAACCTATGATCTATATTGCCAATGTTTCAGAAGAAGATTTGCATCATCCTGATACCAATAAACATTATCAGGATTTATTGCAATTTGCCAAATCCGAAGGCACTGAAGTTGTTTTGATTTCTGCTCAAGTTGAAATGGAAATTGCATCATTAGAACCTGAAGAACAAGTAACATTTCTTGAAGCATACGGACTTAAGAAGTCAGGATTGAATGAAGTGATTGAGAAGAGTTATGACCTATTAGGTCTAAAGACCTATTTCACTGCAGGAGAACCCGAAGTTAGAGCATGGACATTCAAGAAAGGCATGAAAGCACCGCAATGCGCAGGCATCATCCATACCGATTTTGAACGTGGTTTCATCAAGGCGGAAACCTTATCATTTAGTGATCTCATCAAATATGGAACACCTCAACTTTGCAAGGAAAACGGCAAAGTTAGACTAGAAGGAAAAGAGTATGTCGTCCAAGATGGCGACATCATGCTCTTTAGGTTTAATGTCTAATGTTTGAAGCATATAAAGGAACAGTGATCTGTGCATCTAAATATTATGATGTCACAGAGATAAGAAAGCTGTATCAAAAAGGTGTCCATGATTTTGGAGAAAATCGAGTTCAGGATTTGTTGAAAAAACAGGAAGAACTCAAAGATCTTGATATCACTTGGCATTTCATTGGTCACTTGCAAACCAACAAAGTCAAAGATGTGATTAACCGAATTGATTCCTTGCATACGCTTGACCGTTTGCATTTGGCTGAAAGTATCCAAAAATGCGCTTTAAAGCCTGTCAAATGCATGATTCAAGTCAATTTGACTGAAGAAACGCAAAAAAGTGGTGTTTTACTCTCAAATTTGGATCAATTTCTTTTAGAAATTAAAAAATATGATAAAATAAAGTTAATCGGTTTCATGACCATTGGAAAGGACCATGATGACAAGGCGACAGAACTTGCTTTTCAAGCATGTGACATGCTTGCAAATAAGTATCAACTACCTTATCGTTCAATGGGCATGTCTGATGATTATGAACTGGCCATCAAACATCATACGACACATCTTAGAATTGGCAGAAAATTCATGGAATATCTGGTTTAGGAGGGTTTATGGGACTTTTTAGCAAAAGCAAGAAAAACAAAGATCAGAACGTTGATTTGGATGATAAAAAGCTAACGTCCGATCTGATCATTTTTGAAAAGCTCCAAAACGATGATGATGTTTACTTGACTGGTCTGGCTGATCAGATGATTGATGGACATCCGCTCATCTTGAATTTCGAACCACTTGACATCGATCAGGCAAACAAGGTGATTGCATTCCTATCCGGCATCATTTACGCCATTAAAGGTGAAATCGTCAACATTCAGGAAAAAGTGTTCATGTTTGCGAAAAGCGATGTTTATGACGATGGTTCCATGGAAGATTTCCTCAAGGAAATCGTAGAATAGAATCTTGCGATGAGAAGGACAAGCAGACTTAAATAAGTTTCAAGCGAGTTAGGGACGGTGAAAGCCTAACAACAACGTTAAGTTCTGTATCACCTTTGAGCAAATATCAAATTGAGTGCTAGATATGATCTAGAACTAAGGTGGTACCGCGGAAGTTAATTTCGTCCTTAGCGTTAAGGACGAATATTTTTTTATTTAAAGCAAAAGGAGAAAGCATATGGATTACAAACACACATTATTCATGCCGAAAACAGAATTTCAAATGAGAGGAAATCTCGGCATTCGAGAACTCGAATTTCAAAAACGTTGGGAAGACATTGATCTTTATCGAAAAATCTTAAAGATGAATCAAGACAACGAACCCTTCATTTTACATGATGGCCCTCCCTATGCAAATGGAGACATTCACACAGGGCATACATTAAATAAAATCCTCAAGGATTTTGTTTTGCGTTATCAAACCATGAAAGGCAAATATGTCCCTTATATTCCAGGCTGGGATACACATGGTTTACCCATTGAAACCGCCCTCACTAAAAAAGGAATCAACCGTAAGGAAATGTCTTTGGTTGATTATCGAAAACTATGTTTGAAATTTGCAAGCGAACAAGTTGAAAAACAGAAACATCAATTTATGAGATTGGGAATCCTTGGCGAATGGGATGCACCTTATATCACGTATCAAAAAGAATTTGAAGCCAATCAGATCAAATTGTTTGCTAAAATGGTTGCACGTGGTTTGATTTATAAAGGGCTGAAGCCTGTTTATTGGTCACCATCTTCCGAATCCGCATTAGCAGAAGCTGAAATCGAATATAAAGACAAACAATCAACATCAGTCTATGTTGCTTTTCCTGCTGTTGATGCCAAGGGACTCCTTGAAGACGCATCATTCTTAATTTGGACGACAACACCATGGACATTACCTGCCAATCTGGCTATTTCAGTACATCCAAGATTTAATTATCTTGTCATCAATGCAGATGGTCAAAAATATGTGGTTGGGGAAACACTTCTTGATGAACTGAAGAAGTTATTGAATTGGGAAAACGTTGAAGTTCTAGGCACCATGAAGGGACAAGCCCTAGAATTTGCAAAATACAAGCATCCACTTTATGAAAGAATTTCACCTGTGATTGTTGGTGAACATGTTACTGATACCGATGGTACTGGTCTTGTTCATACAGCGCCTGGACATGGGGAGGACGATTACAGAATCGGTAAAACCTATGATTTAGATATCTTGTGCCCTGTTGATGACAGAGGCTATATGACAGAAGAAGCCGGACCTTTTGCAGGCATGTATTATGAACAAGCAAATGACGCGATTGTCGAAGCATTAGAAGAGAAAAAAGTACTTTTAAGAAAAGACAAATTTACACACTCCTATCCTCATGATTGGAGAACGCAAAAACCAGTCATCTTTAGAGCGACACCTCAATGGTTTGCAAGTATTGAAAAACTCAAAGATGAACTCCTTGACGAAGTCAAAAAGGTCGATTGGTTGCCTGTTTGGGGTGAAGTCAGAATCTCCAATATGATCACTGGTCGTGAAGACTGGTGTATCTCCAGACAAAGAGCATGGGGTGTCCCAATCCCAGTCTTTTATGCTGAAGACAATGAACCAATCTTGAATCAAGAAATCCTTTTACACATCAGTAAACTCTTTGGAGAATTCGGTTCAGATGTCTGGTATGAAAGAGAAGCAAAAGATTTATTACCCGAAGGATATACACATCCTGGTAGTCCCAATGGCATATTCCGAAAGGAAACTGACATCATGGATGTCTGGTTCGACTCAGGAACATCACATTCTGTTTTAGAATCACGAGGATTACCTTATCCAGCAGATTTATACTTAGAAGGCTCCGATCAATATCGTGGCTGGTTTAATTCATCCTTGACAACCGGTGTTGCTGCTTATGGTAAAGCACCCTATAAGAAAGTTGTCTCCCATGGCTTTGTCCTTGATGGTCAAGGTAGAAAGATGAGTAAATCACTAGGAAATGCGATTGATCCACTCAAAATCATCAATCAGCAAGGCGCGGATTTGTTACGACTATGGGTTGCTACTGTAGACTATCAAAGTGATGTCAGAATCAGTAATGACGTGATGAATCAGATTTCTGAAGGCTACCGAAAGATCAGAAACACTTTCAGATTCATGCTTGGTAATCTCAATGGATTTAATCCGAATACATCCTATATCGGTTATTCGATGAGAGGCAGATTAAATCGTGTGATGACACTCAAATATACAGCATTGGTCAAAGAAGTCACAGATGCTTATGAAAATTATGCGTTTGATAGAGTCTATCGTTCTATCGTTCCATTTATGACCAATGAATTATCTGCTTTCTATTTGGATTACACCAAAGATATTCTTTATATCGAAAAAGAAGACAGTTTTGAAAGAAGGAGCATTCAATCAACCCTCTATGATATGACATTGGGTCTACTTGTTTTATTGACACCAATCATTCCTCATACCACTTCCGAAGCATATCAATTATTGCCATTTGCTGAAAAGGAAGATGTCTACCTTGAAAAAATGCCTACGGCAGGTAGAGCATTAGATGAACATCTTTTGGATGCATTTGAAACATTTGATGCATTGCGTCAGGTTGTATTGAAGAAGCTTGAAGAAGCAAGAGAACAGAAAGTGATCGGTAAATCGCTTGCTGCGGCACTTGAATTGGTAGTCACTCAAAAGCAAAAAGAAGCCATCGACACACTCGAAATGAATCTACCTCAAGTTCTGATCGTTTCAAAGGTTAATCTATCAGTTGGAGAAAAACTCGATGTTACTGTTTCAGCTGCATCAGGACCAACCTGCGATCGTTGCTGGAATATCGTCGATCATGTTCATGAAAATGGACTCTGCGATCGTTGTAATGATGTTTTAGGAGGAGAAAAATGAATATTTTAGTCGTGAATGACGACGGTTATCAAGCCGATGGCTTGGGTATTTTAGTACGTGCACTTTCACCATTTGGGAACGTTTATGTATCAGCTCCCAAAGACCATCAAAGTGCGAAAAGTCATGCCATTACCATCCGAAGCAGAATTGAAACCTTTTTGACAGATCCGATATTCGGATCTCAAGGAACTTTAGTGGTCGATGGAACCCCTGCAGATGCTACACGCCTTGGACTCAAGGTTTTTAATGTTGATTTCGATCTCGTTGTTTCAGGCATTAATTATGGGCAGAATATTGCGACCGATATCTTTTATTCGGGAACAGTTGCAGCAGCAATGGAAGCGAAAATCTTAGGTGTTGATGCGATAGCTATTTCAGCACATAACACAAGATTACCCTATCTTTATGATGAAACCATTAAACTGATGGATGAAATTTTGGAATCTAAGATTTATCAGGGTTCAGGGATTCTCAACATCAATTTTCCAAAAGACACATTTGCAAGACCAAAAGGTGTCAAAATTACAAACCAAGGTTTAAGATTGCAACATGCGGAGTTTGTCAAAAGCGAACGACCAGATATTTTTCACATCAAATCCTCGATCATCAGTTATCAGGAACACCCTGAATCTGATGTGGTTGCATTTGAAGAAGGGTATGTATCAATCACACCATTACAACTGGATCGTACTGACTATGCAAAGATCAAAGCAATAATGCAAGAGGAATAACAACCATTTTCAATGGTTTGTGTTAGAATAGTAACATAAGGCAGGTGAACGTATGGCGCAATTTAACATTCACTTTTTTAAAGAAAAAAGCCGTAAGATTGATATTGAACAACTGATTGCCTTCTTTGAAGAAATCGAAGGCATTAAAGTTGAAATGGATGAACAGAGTGTCAGATTCAATTATCTGCATCCAAGATTGCAATATGAGGCGATCTTTTTAATCACGCCTAAATCTCAGGTTCCTGACATTTACAGACTGAGTCCCAAGTTTTTGGATTTGAATTTTCATCTCGAATTTTCAATCTTGATGCCTGATTATGTTGCCAATCAGTTATTTCTGATTGTCAAAAAAGTTTGTGAACGATTTGATTTCCATATTTATAACGAAATGTTTGAAGATGTTTTACCTTTCAAAATCGATGTGGTTCAAAAAGTGTTCAACATGTTAAAAACGGCTTATGTCAGTAAGAATCCTGTCGTTTTATCCGATTATCATATGATACCAAAGGAAAAGCTCAGTGCCATCTTCAGATATCTTGACGATCAAGTTGAATTACAAAACTATTATAAAGAACTAGAAACTTATGTACCTAGATATCATTTTCTTACTACAGAAAAGAAACAGCTGGTCGTCGGTATTGAATGGAAGGAACATACACTTACAGTCTTTCCTCCATTTCTGGATTATCTATTTTACAGAATGGGCAACGAAATCAAAGTTGTCTCATATGATGAAGCGTATCCATTGATTGGCAAAATGCTCATGGATGTACCAGGGTTTATCAAAGATACCAAAGTCTTACCAAAGAAAATGGCAAGTAAAGTTTTTAAAATAATGAAGAAAACCAAATTCAGTATGTGCAAGCATACCTTTTCAAAGGTCAATGTGAAAAAACTATTGGATTAATATAAAGTAAAGGAGATATTGATTTTATGAAAATCAATCAAATGATCGATCACACCAAATTAGGTGCGAACGTATCCAAAGAACAGATTGACAAACTCATTGATGAAGCAAAGGTTTATGAATTCAAGAGTGTTTGTGTGAATCCAATCTGGGTCGAATATTCAAAAAAAGAATTGAAGGGAAGCAATGTATTAGTCTGTACAGTCATTGGATTTCCTCATGGGACACATCTACCCGAAACCAAAGCCTATGAGGCAGAACTTGCAGTTAAAGATGGTGCAGATGAATTGGATATGGTCATTAATGTTCATGCACTTCATGCAAAAGCCTATGATTTGGTTCTTAAGGAAATAAAAGGCGTTGTTGAAAAAGGTCAAGGATGTACAGTTAAAGTGATTATTGAAACATGCTACTTGACACCTGAAGAAATTGTGAAAGCTTCGGAGTTATCCGTTCAAGCTGGTGCACATTTCGTCAAGACATCCACTGGATTTGGCACAGGTGGTGCCAAAGTCGAAGATGTCAGATTGATGAAGCAAACTGTAGGCGATCGTGCTGAAGTCAAAGCAAGCGGTGGTGTTAGAACCTATGAAGATGCTATGAAAATGATAGAAGCAGGCGCAACTCGTATTGGAACATCTAATGGTGTCGATATCGTCAATCAAAAAGGAGGTTCACATGATACCAACTCCGCATATTGATCTAGAAGATCAGAATCTAATAGCTAAAACCGTTTTGATGCCTGGTGATCCACTTCGTGCGAAATATATTGCTGATAATTTTTTAACAAAAGTTGTTCAAATCAACAATGTTAGAAACATGTGGGGATTTACAGGATACTACGGTAAGAAGAAAGTCACAGTGATGGGGTCTGGCATGGGTATGCCTTCCATTGGGATTTATAGTTATGAACTTTTTAATTTCTATGGTGTTGAAAATATCATCCGTATCGGTTCATGTGGTGCTTATAGTGAAGACTTGAATCTCTATGATGTGGTTTTGGTTGAACAGGCATTCTCTGAATCCAGCTATGCAAAAACCATGGGTGTTTCTTCAAGAAAAATCTTACCTGCAAATAAAACACTGAACAATAAAATCAAAAAAGCAGCAGAAAAACTGAATATTCCTTTACATCCATCCATTGTTCACTCTTCTGATGTCTTCTATCGTTTGAATTTTGAAGAGTATAAACTCATTCATGAGAAATATGGAGCAAATGCTGTTGAAATGGAATCATTTGCATTATTTGCAAATGCCAAGGCACTTAAAAAAAGAGCAGCATGTCTCTTGACCGTATCTGATTCACTTGTGACGCACGAGGCAACCACATCACAAGAACGTCAGGAAGCCTTTACCAAAATGATGGAAGTCGCACTGAACAGTATCTGATGCTATCGATTCAAAATGACTTTAAAACGATACAATTTGCTGTCTACTTCACGGATATTGACTCCAAAGAAAAAAGCGTGTATCGTTTTTTGTTGCCAAGACTTCTGACCTCTCATACCAATCGAATTTTAAATAAAACCAAGATGAATGAAAGACTTGAATCGCTTTATGGTGCTTATTTTAAAACACGTAATGAACGATTTGGAAACCTTTCTGTGATAAGCATTGTATTAACAATTGCAGATCCTTTGATTGTTGGTGATCAACATCTTTTTGATGATGCACTTGATTTATTAAATCAAGTGATTTTTGAACATGATCATTTTGATGAGGACCTGTTTCTCGAAGAACAGCGCATGCTAATCGAACAATGGGAAACACTCTATGATAAAAAAAGACTTTATGCACAAACCAAGTTCTATGAACATCTTTTTGAAGGGGACACGTATGGATATCCAACCAGTGGAACCAAAAAGGATGCAAAAAAGTTAACCGTTGAAAAACTTTATGATTACTATCAACATACATTTTTGAAGAATACGAAAAAATTCATCGTGAATGGTCGAATTTCTGAGGACAACTTAAAAAAACTTGAAAGCTTACCGCTTCATGAAGAAGGATATCAAGTGACATTTGAAGAGAAATTCAGAGGTCCAAGAGATGTTGTTGCGATTGAAGAAGAAACAGAAATGAAACAAGCGATTATCAAGATCGGCTATCATTTTCCTATTTTTCGAAATGATGACCTCTATCATGCAGCAGTCCTTTTGGATACCATTTTAGGCGGTTATCCTGAAAGCAGATTGTTCAAGGAAATCAGAGAAAACCAGGGTCTATGTTATGACATTTCATCAAGTTATGATTACTATAAAGGCGTTTTAATGATCAGCAGTGGCGTGGATTTGATGCAAAAAGACTATGCACTTCGTGCCATAAAGGATCTTGTGCAAGTCATGATTGAAAAGGGTGTGACAGAGGATGAACTAGATTATGCAAAAGCATACTATGCACATCAACTCAAGAGCGGACTTGACAATCAATCCTTTTTGACAAAGCGCGCATTCATTCGTGATTTGATGGGACATGATGAACCTATTGATGAAAGACTAAAAGCCATTGATCGTGTGACACTAGAGGATTTGAAGCAAACATTAAATACCTTGACTTTGGACACCATCTATGTACTCTATGGAGGACCCAATGATTAAGAAAACCTATGAGAGATATCACGAAACAGTCTATCAAATTCGTTTGAAGAATGGCATGTCCGTCCATATCTTACCCAAAGACGATCCATACTATACAACGTATGTCGAGTTAAGTCTTCCATTTGGAGCACTTGATCTTGAGTTTAAGAAAAATGATCAGATGTTTCATACACCACTAGGTACTGCCCATTTTTTAGAGCATAAGATTTTCGCAATGCCTGATGGGGATGCATTCGCCAAGTTCTCTGAACTTGGAGTCGAAGCAAATGCGATGACTTCATACAACCAAACATCGTATCTTTTTGTAGCAACAGAAAATGTGATGGTTGCATTATCTCATTTGCTTGATATGCTGGATACACCTTATTTCACCAAAGAAAACGTTGAACAAGAAAGAAACATTATCGCTGAAGAACTCAAAATGTATTTGGATGATCCCAATGTGGTGATGCAAAACACACTGATGGAGATGATGTATCATAATCATCCTTTGAAATATGACATAGGTGGTACTTTAGATTCGATTAATGACATTACACCACAAGTGCTTATGGATGTTTATGAGAAGTTCTATCAACCATCCAATAGGTTATTGACAATTGCCGGTAAAGTAGATCTTAAGGCATTAACTGCGTTTTTCAAGGATTATGATGAAAAACATCCGAATAAAGAGAAAAAAGCAATCACCATCTTGCCAAAAGAACCTAAGCGATTGGTTAAAAGAAACATGACAGAAATCAAGGATGTTGGTATCAATAAGTTGATGTTGGGTATTAAGTTGGCACCTTGCAAACTGAATCAAAGAGCCCAATTAGCAAAAGAAATGCGCATTTCCATGGTGTTCAACATGTTATTGGGGCCATCGTCTTTAACCTATGCAAAGCTTCTTGAGGAACAACTCATTAATCAAAGTTTTTATGTCAATACAACATTTGAGAAAAAAGCCGAAAATATCCTCATCTATGCAGAATCAAAAAAAGTGAACAAACTCAAAAAGAAGTTAATTGATGTTCTCACAACGGAAGCACAAAATCTGATTGATGAAGCTGCGTTCGAAAGATACAAGAAAGTCTTTTTGGGACAATTCATTTTCGCACTCAATAACCTAGAGACAAAAGCATATCTGTACGGGAAGTACTTACATATGAAGACATCACTCTATGATGTTGTAGATGTACTCAAAGATATCACATATGAAGCATGTATTGAAGATTTAAAAGGCATCGAAAAGAAATACATCGCGACCTTAATCCACAAAAAAGCCTGAATTCAGGCTTTTTTCTATAAAAGGACACCTTGTTCATCTTTAGTCTACACGTGCATGTGTGTGGGTGTTCCTTATCTATCAAACTGAAATGAAAAGGATATTTCATTCTTGATTTGGCAGTTATGAGAAAATCACCCTATTCGCTATACTTGAAATAAAAACAAGGAGCGACTATGTTAAATCAGTTTATTGTCATTGGTCGGTTAACGCACGATCCAGAAACAAAGATTCTTGAAGATGGGAGAAAAGTGAGTGATATTACACTAGCTGTTCAGCGCACATTCAAGAATATGGATGGAAATTACGATACAGATTTCATCAAAATCACGGTTTGGGAAGGTTTAGCTACTGCAATTGAATCGTATTGCAAAAAAGGTGTGATGATTGCCGTTAAGGCACGTGTTCAAAGTTGGAAATATGATTTACCTGAAGGTAAAAAACTGAATATGCTTGAAGTGATTGCAGAAAGAATCAGTTATTTAGCATCATCCAGCAAGAATGAAATCAAGGAAGTTGAAGAAAGTTCAGAAAAATGAACTTTTTTTATTGACATTCTATACTATGCAATGTATAATATAAGACATAAGGCAGTATTGAGGTGAATTTATGAAACAGCAAGTTAAGAAAGGTGTCTTGGAAATCTTTGTGCTTGCGATACTCATGAAAGGTGACTCTTACGGATATAAGATCGTTAATGATCTGGTCCAGTATATCGAAATTACGGAGTCAACGCTTTATCCGATTCTTCGCAGATTGGAAAAAGCCAATGAGCTGAACACGTACAATGTTATTCATCAAGGCAGAAACAGAAAGTATTATCAGATTACAAAATTTGGAAAGAAGCATATCGATGAATTCTTACTTGAATGGGAAGATGTAAGAAAAATCTATGATATCTTAATGAAATGAGGAGCATATGAAAACCTGGTTGAAAGAATTAGAAAGAGAATTAAAAAAGAGATTTTACACTTCCGAAGTTTCCGACATTCTTTCCTATTATGAGGAAATAATTCAAGAACGTCTGGATGAGGGTGAGCGACTGGATGACATCTTAAGTGATTATGATTCCAAAACCATCGCCAAACAGATGACAACTGAAGTTGTCATGAAAAGAGCAAATGACTCTTATCGAGCGATTGCAAAAAGCTCGAAACAATTGGTTGAGTTCTTGTTGACATCACCTTTATTGATTCCACTTGGATTTGCATATATCATCGTCTTGATTGTCTTTGTCTCACTCATTATTTCATTGGTTGCATCGATTTTTGCATCTGTTGTTGCACTGATTGCAGTTTTTGTGAGCATGATCTCTTCAGGATTGGGACAATATGAAATTATGGCTTTCATTGGGATTGGATTCATGGGTTTATCATTGATGACACTGATTTTACTAGGGTTATCACAAGCGACATTGTTGATTTTAAAGCAGTTGATCAAAATCTTTGGTAAACTTGCTAAGCGTAAAGGAGTACAGAAATGAAATTCTTATCAAAATTAATTACATTGATCTTTTTTATAGGACTTATCTTGACGATTGTTGCATTTGCAAGTGGTGTAAACTTCAGTAACTTAAGCACATATTTTGTTGATGATGCAGCTTATGGAGATCCACTAACATATGAGACCACGACTACAATTGATACGATTCATACGGATTTGTCTACTCGTCATGTCATCATTGAAGCAACAACAGATGATCACATTACTGTGACCTATCACAGTCATGAACATGATACATGGACAATTGATGAATCCAATGGGACTCTAAACATTGAACAGTCTACTAGACCCGTCTTCTTTAACTGGTTCAATTTCAAATTTGCTTCTTATGAAATCATGACCGTGACGGTTGAAGTTCCTTCTTCGTGGATTCTAAGTTATGACTTCTCAAGTGATACTGGCGATGTTATTTATACTGAAGGACCAAGTGATGCCAATAGTATCGCAATTGACACAAG
>QKIB01000146.1 GCA_003249785.1 Acholeplasmatales bacterium | reverse complement strand
AGTCCCTTAACCGTGATTGCTGCAATCATTTCTGCTTTTCTGTTGGCTGCAACATTCAAATACAAGCCAATAAAGGCGATAAGTACCATCAAGCCTCCAAGTAAATAGAGTGATGTCAAACTGGTTGCATTATCTGCTTTCAGATTTGGAATCGTTGTATCGATCATATAAGCAATGATCCATGGTAAAAACAAATCAGCGAGTGCACCAATTGATTTGAATGACAGTGAAATTGTAAGCATACGCCAATATGGTTTGACTAACCGTAGAATCATTCTCATGAAAAAACTTCCTCGTGTCTCTTTTTGTCTATTTATAGTTGTCATTTAACTATTATTTTTGTATAATAAGTTTGCTGCCCCCATAGTTTAATGGTAAAACGCAGCAATGGTAATGCTGAAATACAAGTTCGATTCTCGTTGGGGGCACCATGAGAGCAATCAAAAGCGACTTAATTCAAGTCGCTTTTTTGTTCTTCTAGAAGCACAACAGGACATGAATATTCAACATAAGGTAATGGATTATGATACGCTTTGAGCATTTCATAAGGTTTCATGAGTGCATCAAAGATCCAAGCATTACCAATATACAGATTTTCTTGATTATCAAGAAATAAAGATTGATCTTCCAGATGAATTAAGTGAGCCGCACGATTTCTCATATAAAGCACCATCTTTGGATCCAGTTTCTGATTTGTTCGTTTTTGGATGCGATCAAACTTCTGATAAGCTCCTTCAGGGTTTCCTCGGTAATAATCATAGAAACATAAATCATACGCCAAAGATAATCCTTGTTCGGTTCTACATAATGCCGGAAGACTGATTTGAGACAGTTTGGAATCAAGCATCAGATCATGTGCATATCCATGATGGAGAATGCCATCAATATAATTGGTCAAAACCATAATACAGAATAAGGAAACAGATACTGGTTCTGATTCAATTGTTTGTTTTGATCTTTCCCAAAGATAACGCTCTGAATCTTCAGATTCTCCAAGGGAAAACATGGTGTATTGGCTGATTTGTGCCAATTGGAAAACATGGTCCTCTTTCATCTTGCGATAAGCAACAAAATCTCCGTAAAACATTGGATTCGATAGCTTAAATGTATAAATATAAAGACTGCTCAACAAGGTAATATAAAGCGTATTGATGCTGATGATACCTAATAAGTGAGGATAATTTCCAAAGATTAGAATCAAAACAAATGTTAGTAAGCTTAACACCATAAATGTGATGGTAACGATTGGTGCAGTGATCAAAGAACGAGCAAACTTCTTACTTAATTCTTCATATGCTTTTTCATCTTTGATATCTCTTAAGTCAGGGACAACTAGCCCTCCAAAGAGTACCCATAGTTTGGGTTTGATTCTGAAGTGCCATCCCTTTTCATCCTTGAAAAAAACAAAGATCGTGAGATAGAGTGCTCTGAGCTTGACTTTCTGAACGGCAAAAGCAATGAAATGCCCCAATTCATGAAGAGCTAACGTTAGATAAAAAGCAAAAATCAACCATAGAAAATATCCAATGATCGATAACGTTTGAAGTCCATCAACAAATTTAAACCAGATCCCATCATAGACCAGCGATGTATAGACAAAGCCAATGAAAAAGATGAGAAAAGGCAGGATGATCCAGCGTTTCTTCCTCATAGCGTCACTCCATAAAATATTATAGCACGAAACCAAAGGTTCACTTTTTATTTTGTTAAATTATGAGGCTGAATCAATGAAATTTATGTACATACGTATTTTACTCAAAATCATGATAGAATGCTTGACAACTTTGAATAAATTTGCTATCATAAAAAAGCACGAAGACGTGGGCGTCGTATAATGGTTATTACACGTGCTTGCCAAGCATGAGATGGGGGTCCGATTCCCCTCGCCCGCTCCAGTCTGTAATCAATGGATTTGAGAGAATTCTCAAGTCTTTTTTTATGCTCTGATAAGTAGAGGATTTTTCATCAATTTCAATAAAGATAAACAAGAAACAGGATTCCTAATAGAAACCCTGTTTTTTCATTTCATTGATTTATTACTCAGTCACTTGTTTCTTTTTCTTTGTTAAAACATCTAAAATGTAAATCACAATAAAGCCAATGATAGCAATTGCAACAATTAAGAATAGCCAATACCCAATGTTTGTTGTCCCTAAAGTACCATTGATGATACGATTTAAGAAATCAAAGAATACCGTGATAAAATAGCTTAGCAAAAATAATGCAGATGCAACTGGGGCACCATAGACTAATGCGATAGCGGAAGGAAGCACCAAGATTAATGCTGTAGTTGTTCCAAATCTAAAATATGCATATAGAAAGGAAAGTAAAAATAGAATCAAAGCAGAGGATTTCTGATATTTCATTCTAGGAACACCTTCTACTAAATATGAAACAATCATCAACATTAAATAAACAGTTCCGATCATGCCAATTAAGGTTTGCCATGAGATTGGAAAAAGTGTAAAAGTCCCAGATGAAAAATTGAGTGAAAATAATGCTCGAACAAATGCTCCTAGCTGGTCAGCAAATCCTAAAAAGAATAGTAAGACATAGGCAACTAGTGTTTCTTTTTTGGCATAAATCATCCATAAACCAGCCACGATAAGAACACTCACCAATGCATTTTCAAGAATGACCAAAAAAGTAACGGACCCCGAAAGATTCACAAAAACAAAAAACGCTAAAAGAACAATCCAAATTGTGTATTGAATGTCAGAAGGTACCAAAGTTTTGAATTTCTTTAAAAAATTAATCATAGTCTCTCCACCTTTATTTTTAGTTATATTTTACATAATTAATGTACTTTAATCAATGTATGAAATAAAAACACTTCAAAATCTGAAGTGTTTTTCGCCAAAATCAGGGTATTGATGGTGAAATTGAACCTTAACAGTCAATAAGGATTCAATTTCGTTAAGAATTTGATAGAGCACCGCTCTAATCTCAAATTCTTCTCTTGTTTTCGGTAGAGTTGTTTCTTTATATGATTTTTGCAAGACATCCAGATTTCTTAATTGCGTCACTGCTTTATTATAAAGTCCAATGTCTTCACTGACAGTTACAACATATTTTGATATTTCAATTGCAAATGGATGAAGCTTCTTAATCTTTAATGCTTGCTGATACATATGCCTGATGTAACTATTCTGTTCTTTACGCATATGGAAGTAAGCTAGATAACTATGATCATTCTGAAATAGTAAATCCTTATCGACCAGTTCAACCGTATCAATCAATTCTTGAATCTTATGATCAACCATGCTGTAATGTCTGTAATATTCTTCATTAAAATCTGGGTCTTTTAATAGTAAGGATAGCATGTATAAGTGATCAGCAACCAAGTGGTCGACAGATTCAACATGCATTTCTAATTCTTTTTCACTTGCTGCTGGATAGAAAATACTGAAGATAGTTGCAATACCAATGGCGATAAAGATGAGTGAGAGTTCGTTATATATCATATGCATCGAAAAGGATTCAACCATTAAAAGATGCGTGACTAAGACCAAAGCAGGCACTATGCCTTCATGAATCTTAAGCATCCAGGAAGTATAAGCAAATATGAAAATGAAAATCGCATAAATCCAGAAATTATAACCAAATGCAATGAATAATAAGGTTGAAAGTAAGATCGCATAGACGGCATCAATCAATCTTTTTGCTGATGCAACCACTGAGTCTCTGCGCGTCAAATGAATGGACAAGATAGCAAGTACGCCAGCAGTCATCCAATAATCAAGCGAAATAAACCTAGCAACTAGGCTTGCAATGACGCCAACCAAACTCATTTTGATTGCAGTATGAAAAAGCCGCATGAGGCATCCCTCACTTTCTAGTCAATTGCTTATATTGCTCATGAAACATCTTAATGTCAGATTGATCAAAAGGTTTCTCTTTATTTTTGATTTTCTCAATCAAAATATCTCTTTGCTTCATGATGATATCCTGGATTTCATCCGAATAACACATTTGATTCTGATGCATCTGATATTCTTTTTCGTCTAAAAGAATATAGGTGCCATCAGGAAAAACTTTGACATCCAGATCATAATCAATGTATTTGATGGCTTCGCCATCATAAAGAAATGGACTGGATAGATTGCAATAAAAATATACACCGTCTTTTTTCAACATGCCGATGATGTTGAACCAGTAATCATTATAAAAATAACAGATGGCAGGCTCTTTGGTATGCCAACTTCTTCCATCATTTTCAATGACTCTTGTTCGATTATTTGCTGTAACTAACATGTGTTGATCTTGATATAATACCATGGTTTTTTTCCATATACGGTGTAGTTTCTTATTATGCTTATAACTGTGTATCTGCACAGTCATCCCTGTTGATAATTTCATAAAACCACCTCAAATGATGGTTTCATTATAACATTATTTGAAGTTAAAAACATATAAAAAGTTCACATTTTAAGGGATTGTAAGTGCAATCAAAATGCTCTTTGCTTGATAATAGATCAAATCCTTCATAAAATAAAGTTGGTAGAAAGGACGGATGATTATGGAAAAAAGCAAAGTCGTCATCGTCGGCACAGGTTTTGTAGGCATGAGTTATGCTTATGCTTTAGTCAATCAAGGTGCTATTGAAGAACTCATCTTAATCGATATCGATCAAAATAAAGCTGAAGGTGAAGCCATGGACTTGAATCATGGACTTGCATTCGGACCTAGAAAAATGAATATCAGAGCAGGATCTTATCAGGATTGTAAGGATGCTGGTATCGTGGTGATTACTGCTGGTGTCAATCAAAAAGAGGGTGAGACCAGAATTGATTTACTGAATCGAAATGCATCCATCATGAAATCCGTTGTTGAACACATCATGTCATCAGGATTTGATGGGATCATCTTAGTTGCATCCAATCCTGTTGATATCTTGACTTATGTGGCATGGAAATCCTCTGGATTACCATCTAATCGAGTCATCGGTAGTGGTACATCATTAGACACTGCAAGATTGCGTTATGAAATTTCAAGACAGATTTCAATTGACGTCAAGAATGTTCATGCTTATATCTTAGGTGAACACGGAGATTCTGAATTCGTATGCTGGTCCAATGCTTACGTTGGAGCAAAACCTATTCGAGATGTCATTGAAAGCATGGATCAAATCAAATTTGAAGATTTAGATAAAATATACAGAAGTGTTAAAAATGCAGCCTATGAAATCATCAAACGCAAAAAAGCAACCTATTATGGTGTCGGCATGGCATTGGTTCGAATCACACAAGCTATTTTCAAGAATGAGAACAGTATTTTACCTATTTCTGTTTATAACAATGGTGTTTATGATTGTGATCAAGATGTCTACATTGGCTTACCTGCGGTCTTGAACAAAGATGGTGTTCATCATGTTGTTAAATTGAAACTGGATGCTGAGGAAACCCTTAAACTTAAAGCTTCCTCAAAGATTTTAACAGATATTCTCAATCAAATGAGCTTCTAAAAAAGAAAAATATGCGGTTCGCATATTTTTTTTATTTCAATATCCATTCGAAAATGATGAGATATATAACAAGCAACCAGATGAGTATGATTGGAATCGCAAAAACCCATTTTGTCGGTTTGCCATTTTCCCAAATCAAATTTGCTTCTTCTTCATAGGAATCCCAAATTGGTTTTGGAATGATTTTGATGCATAGCCAGATCAGAGCTGGCAAAATGATAAGATCATCTAGATATCCTAAGACTGGGATAAAGTCTGGGATAAGATCGATCGGTGATAGTGCGTAACCAATGATTAGAACAGCCACAATTTTTGCCAATAACGGTGTATCTTTTGACTTGAGCGCTACATAAACTTGAGCTGTCTTTATCTTGATTTGCGAAATTCTATCTTTGACTGTCATGATGTCGTATTTTTTTCTGTCTCTTTATGCATATGCTTAATCGATTGATTGACAAAGGAAAGCATCACAATGGCTATAATTTCCATCGTTACTGAGAAAATCACAACCCCTACGAGTGAATAACCGTAGATTGCACCGATGATCATCGATCCAATAAACCATGCAAGTCCGAACACAGAACTGAAAATACCGTAAGCTGTCGCTCTTTTATCTTTAGAAACAATCGTAGAAACAACAGACTTCAAAATAGATTCCTGAGCGCCCATGCCAATGCCCCACAAAACTACACCGATGATGATCATATAAACTTGAGTCGATAGGAAGAAAACAGGAGCAAACAGCATCGCAATACCCATACTGATTTGCAAAGATCGGGTTCCAATCTTATCATAAAGAATTCCAAATATTAAAGCCGAAATCGCATCAACACCCATAGCAATCGAATATAGCAGTGGAACATAGATCACATTGATCGTTGTTGTTTCACCAATACGATAAGCTAAAAGCGGAAAATCAATGAATCCCAAAGCAATGAAACTGATCGCGATCATATAGATGACAAATGATCGGTTCCCTTTGAATCCCTTTTCAATGGTCTTGATCTCAAATTCATCAGGATGTGGGTACTTAACTCTCGAGATGATGAGAATGACTAAGGTCAGGATGGCAAAAATACCGAGCAAGCCAAAGGCTAACTGATAGCCATTGAGTTCAGACCCTTGATTCAAATTGAGAATCAAATATACAAATAGTGGTCCTAAAAAAGCTCCGAATTGATCCATGACTTCTTGAAGTGCAAATGCTTTCCCTGCTCCGAGATGTGGTGCAGTAAAGGAAGCCAAAGCACTTTTTGCTGGTGCACGAATGCCTTTACCAACACGTTCAATCAGAATCAAGACGATAGCAACTTGCCAGATGGATGCATCGACAAACATCAAGAATGGAATAGCAAGCAAATTAAGCATATAGCCAACAATCATCATAAACCAATATTTCTTAGTTTTATCTGCAATCGCACCAGTGACAATTCGTAGTGCTTGGCCGATAAATTCACCAAGACCGGCAGTCAAAGAAATTAGAAACGCAGAGACTCCAATGAGTCCAAGATACGTTCCATATATACTTCTAGCCCCTTCATGTGTGAAATCTGATAAAAGACTGATGATACCCAATAAAAGGATAAACATCAATGCTTGTTTTTTGATATTGCCTTGCTTCATAGAGCACATACCTTCTTCATTCGAATAATCAAATAATCTATTATGATTATAGCATAATTTCAATGACATGATACCCAGAACAAAAACCAATGATAAAGTGTAAATACGCTTCTTCAAAAAAGCACTGAAAATATGTAAAAAAATATTTGTTTTTTTAAATTTGAGATTTTTCTATATTTTCATTACTTTTTATATACAAAGTATATA
>QKIB01000135.1 GCA_003249785.1 Acholeplasmatales bacterium | reverse complement strand
TGATAGAGACCTGGCATATCATAAAGCACATGGTTTCCAAATGGTGCAATCAGTGCTTCTTGTGTCAAACCGGCTTTCTTAAAGGCTAGAGCCTTTTGTTCTTGAGTCAATGCTTTATATAATGTCGTCTTTCCACTGTTTTGAACACCGAGTAAATAGATATGATGATCCGTAAACTCTGATAAATAAACCTTGAGGTTTTCAAGATCAAACCTGTTTTTCGCAGACATCAAAATGATATCTTCGTAGGGAATATTCAGGTGTTTCGCTTTCTGTGTAATACGATCCAAAAGGACATCCAAATTGGTGCTTGATGGAAGTAAATCTATTTGGTTGATCAGATATATAAAGTGCGCTTCAGGTTGATATCTGTAAACCGGATTGCTAAATAACATGTCAATATTGAGCACTGAACTGACCATGACGATTAACGCATTTTTTTCCAATTGAGGTAGATCTTCGGGATGAAAATGCGTGTTCGCTTCACCATAATGCAAAAGACGAAAACAGGATTGGCAATATTCATGATCCAAGGATGTGACATATCCGGGTTTTGCAGTATCTTCAGTTTGAAGGATTGCACCACATCCGGCACATCTAATGACTTTCGACATAGACCTTCAGCCTTTCTTCATAAAGCTTGGGCATCTTCTTTGCAATCTTTTTCAAGATAAACGCTTCAATCTTTCGATTGAACTGAGTGATTTTTCGATCTGATTTTCTCTTGACGGATGCCACAAGAATCGATCGAATACCAAACCGGTGTGCGCCAAAGACATCGGTCATCAGTTGATCACCAATGATGATGGTTTCTTCTTTTTTCGTATCTAATTTTTTCAATCCTTTGTGAAAACCGAATTTTAGCGGTTTTTTGGCATGCCAGATGAAAGGCACGTTCAATTGATTGAGTGCTAAGGCAACACGTTTGTAATTGGTATTGGAAATAACCATTACCGAAAATTCTTTTTTCAGATTTCTCATCAGTTCCAGATGTTTTTCTTTCAACTCTTTGTCATCATAAGCAATGATGGTATTATCTAAGTCAAAAAACAAGGATTTTATCCCTTGCTCTTTCAGTTGTTGGTATGGGATTTCAAAAATGGAAGCATGATATGCATCAGGGATACATTTTTGATAAATGGACATTAGTTAATTTCCAAAATCTCGATAGAGAAAATTCTACCTGTTTCAGTCTTGACTTCTACGACATCGCCTTCTGTATGGTTGAGCATTGCTTTACCAATTGGAGATTCGACAGAGATTTTTCTTGCTCTAGGATCTGCTTCGATGCTACCAACCAGATAGAATTCTTTCACTTCTTTGTTTTCCAAGAAGCGAACGCTGACAGTTTTACCGATATTAACGATATCTTCAGATGTCGTCTTGATGATTTTAACATTCTTAATAATGTTTTCGATTTCAGCGATTCTTGCTTCAATTCTCGCTTGTTCGTTTCTCGCAGCATCGTAATCCGCATTTTCGGATAAGTCGCCTTGAGCTCTGGCTTCCTTGAGTGCTTCAAGGTTTTCACCACGCTTGACATCCTTAAGATATGTGAGTTCCTGTTTTAAATTATCGACACCTTCTTGAGTCAGTTGAAATGTTTGTTTTACAGCCATGGATGATCCTCCTTAAATTTCTTAATCATTATACATCATTTTTCAAATAATTGCTATTTTTTTTAAGTCTTTTTGGTAAAGTCTGTGATTTGGCATGAATTCCGTTAAAAGATTGTAAAAATCTTTTGAGTGATTAAAAACAAGCACATGTGCATATTCATGATAGATGACATACCTTAGGTAAATCGGATCCAGTCTTGCCAAAAATGTATTTAATGTGATTTCATGATTTTTTCGGTGATAACTGCCGAATTTGCTTTTGAGATATTTGAGTCGAATGGGTAAGGGTGATAATCCTTTTGATGAAATGACTTCTTCAATCTCAAACTTGATAAAATCAAGTTTCTTTTCCAATTCTTTTTTATAAATGGTTTTCTTGATGTCTAAAAGATCTGTTTTGTTCGTTTTGACCTCAATCGTTTCATTGGAGATGGTATAACTGAATCTGCCTTTTTGAATATTCAAACGGTAGGTTTGATTCCACAAAACGATTTCATCTTGTGACTCTTTGATGTGGTGTTGAGACAGTTTTTCATAAAGTGCATCAAATTTCAAATCGATATAAGAGACAATCAGATGATGTGGTGTTCCAGGATTTGTCGTGACCGCCAAATAGCCTTCCTTGACTCTAAAGTATGTATTTTTAATGCGTTTTTTTGTAATCTGATAGACAATCGTCTGTCCATTTTTTTCGTAACTGTGCATCACTTTTTCCTCAACATCGCGTAAGGCTCAACAGGAAAAGGTATATGCATCTTTATGATCTGCTTAGGATGTCTTGCGACATCAAGAGAGTTTCCATCTTCGTCCGTCATGGAATCGAGAATAAATGATTGTTCACTGCCATTTGGACTTAAGATTTCAATTGCCTGACCCACCTCAAAGTGATTTCTCTGTTCAACAGTTGCTATTTTTGTCTCTGGATCATAGTCCTGAACAAGACCGATGAACAGTTGTGAGGGTTGTTCACTTCGTCTGTCATATAAG
Source organism: Acholeplasmatales bacterium (assembly GCA_003249785.1). Lineage (GTDB taxonomy): Bacteria > Bacillota_I > Bacilli_A > Acholeplasmatales > Acholeplasmataceae > Peloplasma. The sequence goes on along the minus strand of QKIB01000135.1, from coordinate 4,772 downwards.
AGTTGATCAATTCCCGGCATGCCTTCTAGATATCCAAAGGATGCCAATCTGTTTTCCGCTTTTTGAAGTTCTTCAAAGTAAGGTGTATAATCTTTGATTTCATGGTCTTTGAGATAATGATCAATTAATCTACGATATGTAGAGACAACCGTTGCAATATAGTGCAGGCTCTTCATCCGTCCTTCGATCTTTAAGGATGATACATTGGCATCAATCAAAAATGGGATTTGTTCCAAAGCTTCAAGATCTTTAGAGGACATCGAAAACAGTTGATCACTCACAGGTTTGCCATCTGATAATAATTCGTAATTCCATCTGCAAGAGTGTGCGCACCCACCGCGGTTTGCATCTCTGTCTGTCATCGAGTTGGAAAGACTGCAACGTCCTGAATAAGACATACACATGCCTCCATGGATAAAGACTTCAATATCCGCATCCGATCTTTCAATCAAATCTTTGATTTGATATTTGTCAAGTTCTCTTGCCAAAACAATGCGTTTCACGCCTCTATTTTGCCAGAAACGAACCGTTTGACTGTTTAGTGCGGATTGCTGTGTTGATAGATGAATTTCTAAATTAGTATGTTTTTTTGCCATTTCGATAATGTAAGATGATGCTGAGATGACAGCATCCACTTTCGCATCTTCAAGTGCCTTAAGATATTCTATGACACCTTCTAGATCTTCTTCATGCGGAATGATGTTGGTTGTGACATAGACTTTCTTCTGTCTTAGATGTGCAAATTCAGCTGCATCTTTGATATCGTCAATGGTGAAATTGGATGCGCGAGCGCGAAGTGAAAAATTCTGTCCTCCGATGAAGACAGCATCCGCACCATACATCAGTGCAATTTTCAATTTTTCAAGATCACCCGCAGGTGCCAACAATTCAATCATGATTTATCCTTTTTGTTTATAGATTGTTTTTTTGAAGAAGAATCCTTCATCCCACGTTTCGTTGTATTTATGTTTAAGTTCTTCGATTTTCTTTGGATCAGGATGCTCACTTTGATAAAGTTTTAGGATAGAAACGCCATAGGCGTCGTCTTTAAAAATCGTATCGATGATGAGATAGTCAATCCAAGGCTTTAAGTCGATGATGTGATCAAGAGAAGCAAATACCTGATTTCTAAAAACATGAGTACCTGCTTGGTCCTCTAGGATAGGATATTGTTCTTCTTTTCTGTTTTCTTCAACCAATCGCAGATTTTGACTGTTATGCTCATCGCGATCAAGATGTGTAAAGTCCATGAAATTGTGGACGAGTTGTCTTTTTGAATAAAACATTGATAAATGCCCATGTCCAACCATAAAGAGTTTATAAGCTTTGTGTTTTGCAATATCAATCACATTCGCTAATGTGATTTCTTTAGCAACAACTGCACCTTTGATCCGTTCAGGTTCTAAAAAATTAAAATCAAAATGATTGGTAAGTAATGTTTCCGGATGATAAACTGCTAAATTTGAGCATCCGAGTTTTTCTAGAACAGCAAGTGCACCAAGATCCGTGATGATGATGCCTTTGAATTCATGAATGGGTAGTTCTTTTAACCACTTTTCAAATGCACTCAGTTGTTCATCATCAAACATCTGGTTAGCAACCAAAAAACATGATTTGTTCAATTTTTCAGCGATCTTGATTGCTTCAAAGATTTCTTCATTTGAAAAGCTATGAGTCAGTCTGGTTCCAAAGCGATCATTGCCAATCAAAAAACCATCGGCATACGTCAATAGTTTTTCTAAATGATTGAGTTCATAAACAGTGACCAAAGTTTTCATTTTTCTTTCCTTTGTGAAACGCTCATGCCATCTCCGTGATCAAAAAAGACTGTTTCAAATGTTGGATGATCCTTGAGAAACGACTTAAAAGCTTCAATCTTCTTCAAGAGTTGCTTGGTATGTCTGTTGACATTTTCAGGCTTTAAGTCATGAAATCTGAGATTATCACAAACAACAATCCCTTTGGGATTGAGATAAGATGTATACTTTTCAAAAAACTTTTTGTATTGTGCCTTAGCGGCATCAATAAATATCAGATCATAAGTCTCCAGAGGTCCATCATAATGAAGCGCATCGGCATGAATCAGATGTACTTTCTTCTCAATGTCATAAGTATGCATGAACCCTTCTGCCAAACGAAACATTGCTTCATCTTTTTCAATGGTATCAACGGTACAACCTAAAGAAGCCATAGCGAGTGCGCTATAGCCAATGGCAGTGCCAATTTCTAATACAGATTTCACTTGATGTTTTTTAATCAAAGATTCCAAAAACGAAAGCCCGTCCTCCATGATGATGGGGACATGATGTGCTTTCGCATACTCTAAAAGCGGATGTGCCATTAGACTTCTTCTTCGTCTTCCTCTTCTTCATCTTCGAGATTGTCGAAATATGACTGTAAGACTTCATCTAGCATATCCCATTCTTCATCGGTTTCAATATCTGAAAAAGTGCCTTCATCTTCACTTTCGCCTGGTGTATATAAGGCAGCACTCACTTCGTGTGAATCAAGAAATTCAAAAACAACATAGTTTTTTCCATCATGTTCATGTGTGAATAGAATTTCGCAAACGGATTCTTCTCCCTCTGCATTGGTAACAATCATTTGGTTGTCTTTTAACATAGACTTGCTCCTTTATAATCTAAATAGTTTTGTAATATCACAACAGCAGCGAGCTCATCCTTTTTTTGTTTTTGGGTTTTGCGTCGCTCTGATCCACTGATCATGGTTCGAAGTGCGGTTTTTGTGGACATGCGTTCATCCCACAAAACAACCTCAACTTGACAAGCATTCAAAAGAAGATCTCGAAAGGTTTCACTGATTTTCCCACGAATTCCGACATCGTTGTTCATGTGTTTTGGATATCCCAAAACAACAACATCAATGTGATGTTCAATTACAACCTTTGAAACCATTTGTGCAGCTTGTTGATAATTGTCCTCAGGAAACCTGAGGGTGTCAAGACTTTGGGCGATGATACCAGATTCACTAATTGAAATGCCTATGGTCTTGCTACCTAAATCTAATCCTAAGTATTTTTTCATAAGTTTTTCTTGATTTCATTGATGGCTGCATCAAGATTTGATAAATCCTGAGTTCCACCTTGGGCGAGGCTTGGTTTACCTCCACCTGATCCGCCTGTCATTTGTGATGCCATCTTGATGAGTGTGTTGGCATCATCATGAACGCTCTTGCATAAGAAAGTTGCCTTGCCATCAGAAAGATTAATGATAAATAAGGTTTCTGCCTTTATTTTATCATAGAGCGCATCCATCAATTGTTTTAAAACCTTGGCATCAACATCATGGGTGATGATCACTTGTTTTTTAGATTCATAATCTGTGATGAAGTCATCTAATCGATGCAATACATTCTGTTGTTTGACTCTGCTGATTTCTTTTTCGGTTTCTTTGATCAATTCTTTAAGATCCAAAAGATAGTTACGCATGTTAATAATATCTTGATAACTACCCATAATTTCTGGAAGAGCTGGTGGTTGAACACTACTTTCCATCTTATCCATTTTTTCTTTGAGTAATTCATATTCATGATACAAAGGTTCAATGAATCCCTTGACTTCAGCTTTAACATCGGTTCCTGTGACACCTTCCATACGATAGGTTCCTGATCCGATGGATTCATAGGATGTGATTGCAAAATCTACGATTTCTTTGGTGTTTTTTACATGTGTACCACCACATAATTCTTTACTCCATCCCATATCGACAACTCGTACGATATCATGGTACTTTTCTCCAAAAAGTGCCATCGCTCCAAGTTTTCTAGCTTCATCAAGCGGCATTTCTCTGATGATGACATCGAGTGGTTTTTCTAAAATATAGTGTTTCACCAGTTTTTCAACTTCTAAAATCTTTTCATCGGATTCTGTTTCATAATGGTTGAAGTCAAAACGCCAACTCTTGGGTGAAACCTGTGAACCTTGTTGGTTTGCATGCTTACCGAAGATATCTTTGATTGCTTGGTGGAATAAATGAGCAGCGCTGTGATTTCTGATGGTTCTAAGGCGTTCATAAGCATCAACGATTGCCAAGACGTCATCGCCTTCTTCAAATGCGTTTTCTTCCACTTGATGCAAGAACTGTCCATTGGGTAGTTTGGAAACATCGGTGACCTTCAGTCCGTTGATGGTGCCTTGATCAGCGACCTGACCACCGCTTGTTGCGTAAAATGGCGTTTCATCAAGAACGATACCTTCATCAAAGACCTTGATGACTTTGGCTTCAGTTTGAAGCACATCATAACCGACAAACTTAGATGGTTCAGTGAAGTTCAAGTAGGCTTCTTCCTGTGCTTTCATGCTGCCTTTTTGTGAACGTGCAGATCTTGATCTTTCCTTTTGTTTTTCGAGTTCTAATTTAAATGCGTCTAAATCAACTTCAACATGGTGTTCTGAAGCATATTCGACAGTGAGTTCAATCGGAAAACCATAGGTATCATAAAGTTTGAATGCAGTTGACCCGGAAATGATCTTTCCTTCTTTTTCAATGGCATCCAAAAGATGCTTTTCGCCTTCATTGATGGTTTCCAAGAATTTTTGTTCTTCTTTGAGTATGAGTTTGGTGACGATGTCTTTGGTTTCATAAAGGTTTTTATAAAAGACACCCATTGTACTGGCAACATCTTCAACTAATTTGTATAAGAAAGGTTCATACAAGCCTAAAGAACGTCCATATTTGACAGCTCTGCGCAGCAGACGTCTAAGAACGTAGCCTCTACCTTCATTGGATAGCATCGCGCCATCACTAACAGCA
>QKIB01000101.1 GCA_003249785.1 Acholeplasmatales bacterium | reverse complement strand
ACCTGGTGTGATTGTTGCTGAAAACAACATCAATTTCGCTTGTTTAAATGCAGGAAGGAACTGATCAATCATTGATAGAAAATCATAATCAAACATCATATCAGCTTCATCTAAAACAAAGTATTTTGAAGTGTGAACTCTAAGTAGATTTAACTCGCTGATGTATTCCAATAGTCGTTGTGGTGTTGATATAACGATTTGAGGTTGGTTTTTTTCAAGCCATGCTTGTTCTTTCTGTTTATTGGATCCCCCATAATATGCTTTAACTTTAATTTCTTGTTCGACTGCTTTGAGCATCCGTTCCACTTGAAGAACAAGTTCATTGGTTGGAACACAAATCACAGCTTGGATTTCTTCGAGATCAAAATCGATATTTTCAAGAATAGGTAAAAGATAAGCATGGGTTTTACCTGTGCCTGTTGGCGCGAGTCCAACAAGGTTTTTCTTCTGATGAATATATTTAAAAACACCATCTTGGATGGGTGTTGTTTCTTTGAAACCTAATTGTGCGAGTTTTTCTTTTATATACATCAAAATCACCATTGATATTATAACATTATTTTATACTTTAAGACAAAGAAAGGGATTTTTTAGGATGAATCAAGTATAATGTAAATGGTGATGTTATGAAAGTAATTGACTTGACACCTCGAGGTTATTGTCATGGCGTGCTTGTTGCACTTGCTATGGTGAAAAAAGTGATCAAGACCGAGAGTTATCCAAGACCCATCTACATATTGGGACAAATCGTTCACAATTCAAAAATAACCAAGGCTTTTGAAACCTATGGTGTTATCAGTTTGGATCAACCTGGTAAATCACGGCTTGAAATGTTGGAAACGATTGATCATGGTACAGTTATTTTTACTGCACATGGCATCAGCAAACAAGTCATTGAACGTGCAAAAGATAAAGGATTGACTTATTTAAATGCGACATGCAGAGATGTTCTTAAAGTCCATAAAGCTGTTGAGCAAAAACTTTCTGAAGGTTTTGAAATCATCTATATTGGTCATCGTAATCATCCTGAACCTGAAGCGATTTTGGCCATGGATCCGAAAATCTATTTTGTAGAAGATGAAAAAGATGCACTTCTTCTTCCTAATGAACTCAAAGATCGAAAAGTGTTTGTTACCAATCAGACAACTTTGAGCATGTATGATATTGAATCCGTCTTAAAAGTCATTGAAACCAAATATCCAGCTTATGTCTTTGATAATGAAATATGCAATGCAACAACTGTTAGACAAGAAGCTGTGATGCAACAAGAACCTGTTGATTTAATGCTCGTTGTAGGTGATCAGATGAGTTCAAATTCGAACAAATTAGCTTTTGTTGGAATGAAGAACCAACACATCCAAAGCAAACTCATCAGTGGTGTTGAAGATATCGATCTGTCTTGGTTCAAAGACATAGAAAGTGTTTCTGTAACTTCTGGTGCATCCACCCCAACTGCTGTCACTGAAGAAGTCATAAAGTTCTTGAAACACTATGATAAAAAAGATCCCAAAACATGGGATCATGAAAGTAAACTTGACTTATTAGACATCTTATGATGTCTTTTTTATACCTTGTGATATACTTTTTGGATATTTATCATTGATTTTTCTAATCGTTTTGTAAATCTGCTCTTCTCTTCTTGTCAGCTCCTGATAAGTAAATAAATTGAAATCTTTTTTTAAGTCTTTCTTTAAGATGACTGAATTGAAAAATACCCCAACAAGTCTCATGGGCTCACCGTGATAATTTTCTTCAAATAAGCTTTCCATTGCATCAAAAAAACTTTGATAATCATCTGTATAATCAGTTAACGTCTGACTTCGATTGGTTGTTATAAATTCACTATCCTTGAGCTTGATACCAATGGTCTTAGCGACTAGCTCTTCTTTGACCAAACGTTCATGAGTCGTTTGCAACATATCAACAAGGATTGAAAAGATGGCATCTGATTCATCCATTGCATAATTCAATGTGGTTTCGTTTGAAATAGATTTGGGAATGGCATATCGTTTTGGATCAATAAAATCACTGCTTCTACCCATGATGTGATCCAAATAAGAATGATAAGAACTCTCGCTCATAACAGATAGAATTTGATCCTTATGCTCTGGTTTTGTAAAAGCACCGATGGTTTGTATACCGATTGCTTCTAACTTAGGATATGTCTTTTTACCAATGCCATACATTTCACGAATGGGCAAAGGGAATAATTTGGATACGATATCTTTCCTTCTCAGAACTGTAATACCAAGAGGTTTTTGCATATCTGATGCCATTTTTGCTAGAAACAATGTTGGAGCAATACCAATTGAGCAAGGTAATTGATGTTCTCTCATCAAACCTTCCTGGATCTCTTTCGCAAGTTCAAGAGGATGCTTTGTTAAAGATGGTTCTGTCATATCAACATATGCTTCATCAATCGATCCTTCAAGGATAATCGGTGAATATTGTTTTAAAAATGCAAAAAAGAGTTTTGAATATTTTTGATATAAACCAAATTGCAAAGGAACAATGATCAATTTCGGAAAAATACGCATCGCATCATTGATGTTCATTGCACTATGAATGCCTAATTTTCTCGCTTCATAGGAAGCTGTAGAGACAACTCCACGTCTGAATGTTGATGATCCACCGACAACAAAAGCCTTATCTTTTAAATAAGGTTCCTTGATGACTGCACAACTTGCAAAGAAAGCATTCAAATCGATATGAAAGATGATTTTAATATTGTTTTTCATCAAAACTCTTCCTTTAGAAAGATATTTATAGTATAATGACTATGTTGTCAAAAACGAGGTGAAATCATGGCTAAAAATGTGAATGAAAAAGTTGCTAAATCTAAAAAAGTAAATGATACAAAAGTCAAGGCAGCAAAGAAAGTTGAAGAATCCCAAACAACACTTCAAGAGAAGAAACACTTTAAGACTCCAACCGATACTTGGTGGGGCAAAATCATCGTTTGGGTCATCATGTTCGGTATGGTCGGTCTAATCATTCTATCATTTATTTTGGCAGTTCTTAAGGGAACTGCATAATAGAAAAAGCGAAAGCTTTTTTTATTTATTCAAAAGGATTTTCGCTTGTTCAATCGCATAGTGAGATAACTTTTCATCAGATAACATCAAAGCGATTGCTTCAATTCGATCATCAGGATCAAGTTTATGGATGCGCGTAACCATACGTGCATTTTCTTTTATTTTTGTAATGGCATAATGATGAGACGCGCGCGCAGCAACCTGAGGTAAATGTGTAATCACTAAGAGTTGCATCGATTCGCTGAGTGTTGCCATTTTTGTTGCAACTTTAGCTGCTGTCTTCCCACTAATTCCAATATCAATTTCATCAAGAATAAGCATAGATAAATGGTTAGATTTCGCATATAAACTCTTCAGTGCAAACATGAAACGCGCACGTTCTCCACCACTGGCAACTTTTGCCAATGGCTTGACCGGCTCCCCTTCATTTAATGAAATGTTGAATTCAACCTGATCCAATCCTGTTTCAAGCAGTGCTGCTTCATTTTCATCAATAGATTCAAAAGTAATTTGAAAAACAGCCTTTTCCAAATCAAGGTCCTTAAGTTCTCTAAGCACATCAGTTTCAAGCTTTTTGGCTAGTTTCTTTCGAAGTTCGGTAAGTTTCATTCCACTTGCATAAACACGTTCAAATGAAGCCTTGAGTTCTTGGTTGGATATTTCAAGATAATGATCATAGTCTGTGATCAGCATCAATTCTTCTTCAATTGTTTTTGCATATTCGATTAATTCGTCGACAGTTTTCTGATATTTTTGCTCAATTTTAGTCAATTCATAGGATCGTTCTTGCATTTGATCGAATGCTTCCTGATCAAAATCAAGGGATTCAATGGTTTGGAACAATTTGGATTTTACATCATCAAGCTCATAATAGCTATTTGCCAATCGTTCACTCATAGCTTGGTATTCCGGATCAAGATCCTTGATGCGTTCCATGGATTTGCTCGCATCATAAATATTGTCCAACTGAAACATCTCATTTTCAAGAGCTTCATAAGATTGTCTGAGTTGATTCATGATTTTATCATAGTTTTTTAATTTCTCGATTTGCTCATCTAATTCAGATTTTTCATGAGGCAACAAGTGATATGCTTTAATCTCAGCAACCTGATATTCCAAAAAGGATTGCTTTTCCAGACTTTGGTTTTTCTTCAATTTCAGAGATTCGACATGTTTTTTCTTTTCAAGATACTTACTTCGATCAAGTAAATATTGATTCAACAACTGATCTGTTTTCTTGAGATCAACTTGATCAATGAAAGCAATATAATATGATTTATCAAATAACGTCATGGTTTCATTCTGAGAATGAATAGACCCAATCGTATTCATGACTTCTTTTAAGCGTGCTATTGTCGAAAGTTCACCATTGATTCTCATCAGATGTCTTCCATTGAGATCAACTTCACGTTCTACTTCTATGAATTGAGGCAGATTCAAAAGATTTTGCTGATTCTCATCAAGTTCGAATTGTCCATATACAATTGCTTTCGATTCGCCGTGTCTAATCATTTGAGCATCCGATCGTTTGCCAAATAACAGTTGGAGAGATTCCATAATAATGGATTTCCCGGCACCTGTTTCACCTGTTAATGCAGATAAACCAGGATTGAAATCCATTTCAAGGTCATCAATCAAAGCGAAATTCCTGACTTTAAGTGTTTTAATCATAAAAGCTCCTTTATCTTTGAATCCAGCGAAAAGGATTTGCATCCTTTTTTAATGTATAACACATACTCTTGATTACCGGTTTTACCTTTTAAACCTGATTTTTTGAGATTGCATAAATCGAAACCCAGATCTTTTGCATAACTTAGGACATCTATTAAAATTTTGTGATGAATACTCAGATCTCTTAAGACACCTTGTTTAAATTTGATATATCCTGCTTCAAATTGAGGTTTGATCAATGCAACGATTTCACCTGTAAATTGCTTGATATGTTTCAAAATAGGTTTTATGGAAGTGAATGATACATCAATCATTAAGAGATCGGCTTCTGGTAGTTTGACATCAAGAAAATTCGTTTCTTCGAAAAGATGGATTCGAATATCTTTTTTCAATGTTGAATCCATCTGATCAGTTCCTACATCATAAGCATAGACTTCTTTAGCCCCATGCTGAAGCGCACAATCAGTAAAGCCACCAGTTGAAGATCCAACGTCAATCACTATTTTATCCTTAAATTTCAAATCAAAATCAAAGATTGCATGTAGCAATTTTTCGCCTGCACGACTCACGAAAGCTTGTTTCTTCAGAAGTTCTATCAATTGCTGATTCACTTCATATCCAGCTTTCTTCATAACTTGTCCATCAACTAAAACAAAGCCACGCTTAATCAAATCCGTGGCTTGACTTCTTGATTTCACCATTTGATTTTCAACCAAATAGATATCAAGTCTCATGATTGAAGAACCTCGATAACCTTTTTCACTGAACTTAAGTCCATGTCATGTTTCTTGAGCATATCTTGATAATGACCATGCTTAACAATAACATCTGTGATAGACATCGATTGAATACGATTTGTATAGCCATGAGTTGACATGAATTTTAAGATTTGAGGATAAAGACTTCCTGTGTTTGAACATTCCTCATAAACAAGAATTGGAGATCTTTTTTTCATGATTTCATGCAGCATGTTCTCATCAATCGGCTTGATAAATCTTGCATTGATAACATTTGCATCAAGATGCATATCCAAGCGTGCTTGCAGAAGCAAATCAAGACTTGGTCCGTAACTGATGAGTGAGAGATCTTGTCCTTTTTCCAAATAGGTCCAAGTAGGATCGATTGCTTCAAATTCGATTTCATCAAGTGATATGCGATTCTGAACGATCCCTCTTGGGTATCTGATCACAAATGGATGTTTTTGCTTCATAAAGCCATAATACAGTAAATTGGCTGCTTCTTTTTCATTATATGGCATCGTAATGACCATGTTTGGCATGGTATAAAACATAGACACATCATAAAGTCCCTGATGTGTTGAACCGTCTTCACCGACAATCCCTGCACGATCAATGCCAAAGACGACATGATGATCACTCCGTGCTATATCGTTCATGATCTGGTCGAAAGCTCTTTGAGCAAAAGTTGCATAAAGTGGCAAGAATACAGGAATACATTGATGGGCCATAGATGCTGCCATAGTTGCTGCATGTTCTTCAGCAATGCCAACATCAAGATATCGATCAGGAAAGTGCTTTGCAAAATTCATAAACTTCGCACCAACAGCCATGGCTGGCATGATAACAAATGTTTTTTTAATCTTTTGAAATGCTTCAAGATCAAGACTGATCACTTCGCTCCAAGAAATTCCTTTTTGCATTGAACTTGCTTTGGATACGCCATGAAATGTGCCGATCGTATCCTGTTCTGCTTCTGTATGTCCTTTCCCTTTTTCAGTAATGATATGTAGGACAACAGACTTCTTAACTTTTTGTGCACGTTCAAGATTATAGATTAATCCTTTGATATCGTGACCATCAATCGGTCCAACATACATGTATCCTAGATCCTCAAAAATATTTTGTCTCTGAAGGAAACCTCTCAACCCTCGCTTGACACGACTTAAAAAATTGAGAATGAAATTAGGCAAGATGATTTGCCATAAACGTTTCATTTTAATGAATAACTTCATTGAACGGAAGCGGGTAAGTGTTTTTGAAATTGATCCAACACTTTTGGAAATACTCATTTCATTGTCATTGAGAATCACGATGCCTTGAACCAAATGATCTGTTCCGAGCAGGTTAAGTGCCTCGAAGCTCATACCATTGGTAATTGAAGCATCACCAACAACAGCAACACCAAAACCTGGTTCATTTTTGATTTTTTTAGCATACAAGATTCCCAAAAGAGCAGAGAGTGCCGTACCGGCATGTCCGCTTTCCCATTGGTCATGAACAGATTCTTGATAATTCATATAGCCTGAAAGACCATCGGTCTGTCTTAACGTTTGAAATTGATTAATTCTACCGGTTAAAATTTTATGAGTATAAGCTTGATGTCCTACATCAAACAAAAAGACATCTTCCGGACTATTGAAGACATAATGCATCGCAATAATCAGTTCGATGGTTCCTAGATTCGAACTCAAATGACCACCAGTCTCAGAAATGCTTTCAATGAGAAAAGAACGAATCTCTCCTGCGAGCGTTTTGAGTTCTTTTGGTTTCATTGTTTTTAAAAAATTCGGATCTTTGATGTCATTCAAATTCATTAGGACTTGATTTCCTTCACAACCAGTTTTTCTGCTTCTTCAAGCATTTGATAACATGCTTTGGACAACTCCAAACCAAGCTGATATTTCTTGACAGCTTCATCAAGTGCAATTTCCTTGTTCTCAAGGTCTTTGACGACTTGTTCAAGTTCTTTTAGAAGTTCTTCGAATGTTTTATTTTCCATGATTTTTCTCCTTTATATCGGTGATATTGGCATCGATGATACCATCTTTAAGTCTGACTGAAATTTGCTCACCAAGGTGAACTTTTTGAATGGTTGTCAAGACATTGCCATCCTTGTTATAAATCACTCCAAATCCCTTATCCATAACTTTTAGAGGATTCAGTGCCTCTAAAGTTGTTTTTAAAAGATTGAATTGATAAGAACTTCTACTCATAATTTCTTGGATCTGATTTGATAACCGAGTAGATAAAATCTCTCTTTTCTCCTTGAATACTGCAATTTTCTGTTCTGGTGAAGTCAGTCGTTGAGACAAATAATCAACTTGATTTTTTTTCTGTTCAATGAGATGACTCATCCAAACGATAAGATTTGAATGGGTTCGATCCAGATCAAGTTTCAGTTGTTCCAATTTCATTGATGGAGATAAACGGTCCAATCGCTGATCTAGGTAGACCAGTTGTGTATTCAACTCAGCCATATATTGTTTGACTCTATACTGGATTTGTGCTTGAAGTTCATCAATTTTGGTAAGTAAATCTGATGTGTTTGGTGTCGCCAATTCTGCTGCTGCAGTTGGAGTTGGAGCACGCAAGTCAGAGACAAAGTCACTGATTGTAAAATCTGTTTCATGTCCAATTGCTGTAATGATAGGAATCTTGGAATTGTAAATAGCCTCGATGACAGGCATTTCATTAAATCCCCATAAATCCTCGATGGATCCACCACCACGTCCGACAATAAGTACATCAACTGCTTGTTTCGCATTTGCGAGTAAGATTTGATTTCGAATGCTTTCCGCACTACCAGGACCTTGAACCAATGCAGGATACAGATGAATTTCAGCAAGCAAGTATCTTCTTGTCACTGTATTTTTGATATCTTCAATAACTGCTCCTGTTGGTGATGTCACGACCCCGATTATCTTAGGAAATTTAGGAATCTGTTTTTTATGCTCATCACTGAAATAGCCTTTTTCGAGCAATTCTTTCTTCAGTGTTTCATATTTTTGATAGAGTTCTCCCACGCCATCGAGCTTGATTGAAGAAACTTGAAGACTATACGTCCCACTAGGTTCGTAAACACTGATCCTCGCTGATATCAAGACATGATCGCCTTCTTTAGGTTCAAAATCTATTCTGGATGCTTCTCTGGCAAACATAATTGCAGATATTTGCGCATTTTCATCTTTCAGAGTGAAATACAAATGACCACGACTATGTCTTTTGAAATTAGAGATTTCGCCTTTGATTAAAATGGAAAAAAGGTGCTTATCACCTTCGAGTTTCGCTTTGATATATTTGGTTAATGCAGTGACACTTAAATAATTATCCAAAACAATCATCCCTTAATGGTTTTTGCGATGTTATCCAATACCTTATTGGTAAATCTATGTTGCTTCTCATCATCGAGATTCGAGTAAATCTTTGTCAGTTCAACTGCTTCATCAATAATAATTTGTTTAGGCAAATCGGTTTCTAGGAATTCATAAACTGCCAATCGAATAATTGCTCTATCTAAAAACGCCAATCGATAAAGACTATATTCGTAGAGATGATCTTCAATGATTTGATCTATTTTTTTCAATTGATCGATAATGAAAGGATACGTTTGGCTTGCTTCTTCTATTTCGAAAATAGGAATAAAAGGTAAGTTTGCACTTGTATACAGATCATATTGATACAATGCATTCATTAATTCGATTCTGAATTCTCTTCTTGTACTATTCATTCTTCATACCTCTATCATATTTTAGCATAGATTCATTTCTTTTTAAATGCATGAGCATTAAAAAAGTATGTGTTTTTCTACACATATAGATTCAACTAGTTTTCTTTGAACGCTTTTTGTGATATCATGATTGAGGAAACGAAATACATGATAAGGATACGATACGACAATGAAAACATATCAACTGGTATTTGAAGAACAGTTTGACCAAACGCAAACATTGAATAAAGAAACCTGGACTTATGAAATTGGAGAGAAATGGGCAAATAACGAGCAACAATGCTATACTGACGATTCCAAAAACTGTTGGATTGAGAACCAGCAACTCCACATCAGAGCTACCCTTAACCCTGATTCCAAGTGCAAATATCAATCAGCACGAATCAATACTTTTGGTAAACAACAATTTCAATATGGAAAATTCGTTATTCGTGCAAAAATGCCTAAAGGGAAAGGTAGTTGGCCGGCGATATGGTTTTTAGGTTCATCCATGAAAACTGATCATGTACGTTGGCCATTATGTGGTGAAATTGATCTTGTAGAGTTTGCCGGAAATAAGCCAGGAACATTTTCTAGTGCAATTCATACCGATGCCTTTAACCATAAGATCAATACACACAAAGGCAAACGTGTCACTTTACCTGATGTTTCTGATCAGTTTCATGACTATGTTTTAGAGTGGACACCTAATCAATTAACCTTTATGATTGATCATGAAGTCTATATGGTTTTTGAGAAACCAGAACATGCAACTGAACGCGAATGGCCATATGATCATCCCTATTACATGATCATTAACCTTGCTGTCGGTGGATGGTATGGAGGCGCAATCGATGACAACGATTTTCCTTTTGAACTTGTCGTTGATTCAATCAAAGTTTACGAATAAGGGCTATGCCCTTTTTTTATTTGTCTCGATGTGGTGTAATTCTTGTTGTATTTTACATGTGTGTGATATACTTAAAATAGATTGAAAATTAAACAATAGGAGTTCATCATGTTACAAGCTGCTTATAAGTTACTCTTAACAAGAAAGTACATTATTCAAATCATCATCTTTTTCACTGCCTTTATGATTATTTATACCATCGTAGACAAGTTGAATATGTCATATACAGAAATGATAGAAACTTATGGGTTCTATTTGGTTGTTTTAAATATATTTACGAATGTTTTGATGTCAGCATTAAGTGCTTTATTAATGAATTTGAGTACTGCAATGGTTGAGCTCAAAGGTAGAGAAGGTAAAGGGTCAGTTTTTGGATTTCTTTCGGTACTCTTTGGCATCTTAACATATGGATGCACATCCTGCGTGATTGCATTTTTTGCAAGTCTTGGTATCGCATTTTCAGTGATCGCTTTACCCTTAGCTGGATTCCCTTATAAAGTCATTTCACTTGTCATCATTCTCATTGGTATTTTCTGGATCACAAAAGAAATTGAAAATGGGAAATGTAAGGTTAAAAAGCTCAAACAATCTTGACACTTCTCCTTTCAAGGACTATGATGAAGGTGTAGGTGTGAGAGAGAGAGCGCACAAATGCCAAGAAAAATAGTTATTGAAACTGATGAATTAGAAAGAGCAATGGCGGAAGAACAATTTCATGAACCTTTCCGCAGAATGAGAGAACATATGCCATTCGGACCTGAACGTGTCATCAAAAAAAGAATACATCATCCGATGGAAAACGAAGTGAAGCTTTTCACCGACAAGACTGAAATGGTCACTTTTGTCAACGGACTAAAAGATATTCAAAACGTTGAAATTTTCAAAATTGAAGAAAACCTCTATAAGGTTTTAGTCACAAGACGTAGAAAATACGATGATTGCAATGACAATCATGAAGGACATCATCACCATCCTGGTGAATAATTAAAAAAATAATACACCTACATTAGAGAGCCGACGGCTCTCTTCTTTTTATTGACATTTGCACAAAAAGAGTGTAAACTATAGATATGACACCAGTGTCACATGAGGTGAGCAATGCCTTCTCAGACCTTCTTTAATCTACCCATTGAAAAACAAGAGCGCATTATGAATGCCGCGATTCATGAAATGGGATTACACACGCTTGAACAACTCAATATCGCACATATCATCAATGATGCCAAAATTCCTAGAGGTAGTTTTTATCAGTATTTTAAAGATAAATTCGACCTCTATGACTATTTCTATAACTATATAGCTCAAAGAAAAATGGAGTTTTATGGTAATCTTCTATCCCCTGAAAAGGACTTAAAGTTTATAGATAGAGTCCTTCAGATTTACATTAAAGGATTTGAATTTGCACTCAAAAATCCAGATTTAGTGCTTGCTGGTAGGATGATTATGATGTCTGATAGGTATCAGCAACAACAAATGACCAAAGCAGCTATGGAGCAAAGTATCCAACTTTTCGAACATTTTATTATTGAAGATCAAAAGAAAGATCTTATCAGACAAACGGTTGATCCTAAAATGCTTGCTACTGTCATGCTTGAGATTACGAGTAAGGTTACATTTGAGGAGTTGCTCAAACAGTCATATGACCTCATAGAAATAGAAAAAAAGATACGCAATTTTATTGAAATTATAGAGAAAGGAATTGTCTAGTATGTTCAGTGTAAAAGATTTAAGATTTACGTATCCAAAGAATCAAGAAGAAACCATCAAAGGGATTTCCTTTGACATTGCAAAAGGTGAGATTTTCGGTTTTCTTGGACCCAGTGGAGCAGGGAAATCAACGACTCAAAAACTGCTCATTAAATTATTAACAAACTATCAAGGTGCCATCATGTATGATGGCAAAAACATTGCAGAACTTGATGAAAGTTTCTTTGAAAACATCGGAGTCAGTTTTGAAATGCCTATTCATTTTTCAAAGATGACTGCTATGGAAAACATCAATTTCTTTTTAAAACTTTATCAAAAAAACACGAATATTGAAACCTTGATGAAGCGTGTTGGTCTATGGGAAGATCGTGATAAAATGGTCGGAGAATACAGCAAAGGCATGAAGATCAGACTCAATTTCGTTCGTGCTATGCTGAATAGTCCAGAAATGCTGTTTTTGGATGAACCAACCAATGGATTAGATCCAACGAATGCGATGATCTTAAAAGACATGATCCGTGAATTCAAAAAAGCAGGTGGTACTGTGTTTTTGACCAGTCACATCATGACAGATGTCGATCAATTGTGTGATCGAGTTGCTTTTGTTGTTGATGGACAAATCATCGAAACCGATAGCCCAAGAAATCTAAAAATCAAATATGGAAAACGGACGATGAAGTTAGAATATAAGGAAGACGGGAAGACAATTGCTGAAGAATTTCCAATGGATGGCATCGGCAAGAACGAACGTTTCTTGGAATTGTTGAAAACCAAGGATATCGAAACCTTGCATAGTGGGGAAACAACCTTGGAGGAAATCTTCATTCAAGTCACTGGCGTAGGTCTGAATCATGAAGCGTAATCATTTTTTGACATTAACGCAAGGCGAGCTGACTAGACTTAATAAATATGGCGTGACAACCATTAGCTTCGTTGTTGCCATCGTTTGGGGTCTTATGCTCTACTTTGTTAAGGATGCGGGAATTTTTTCAAAACTCTTGCCTTTGATTATCGTTTTTGATGCAACCATGATGTCCATTATTTTTATCGGTGCTGTCATGTTCTTTGAGAAAACGGAATCGACATTTTCGACGATGCTGGTTACACCAGTATCCAGACAAAATCTGATTTTATCGAAAGCAACAGCAAATACCATCCAGCTTATTTTCTCATCGATGCTTATTATCCTTGTCTTCTATTTCATCAAAGATGTACAAATCAGATGGGTATTGGTCATCTTCGGTCTACTTGTATCGATCTTCTTTCATAGTCTTTTAGGATTTATATTTTCATTTCACTCAAAAGATTTCACATCCATGCTGATGGGCGTTATCACTTATGTGTTTCTCTTTTCTGTTCCTAGCATTCTTAATGCGTTTGATGTTATCTTTAAAGGTGAAGTCTGGAGCTATGTTTTATTGATCTTCCCAACACAAGCAGCCATTCAACTCATCAATGTTGGTTTTGGTGCTGCGATTACCTTAAAATTCTATTTAAGCATAGTTGTGTTCCTTGTCATTGGCATTTGTGGATATGCTTTCTATATCTTACCTAAATTCAAGGAATATGCTGTCAAGCAAAGTGGGGTGTGATGATGTTTAAACGTGTCTTCTATCATGAATTAAAGAATGTTACAAGAGATAAAATGTATTTATTCTTCGTCATTTTCTCGCTCATTATGGCAATTGTTGCCTATTTGCTTGTTCCATATCTCAGGGACAACAACAGTATCCTGGTTGCCAATCTTATGACAATCCTATTCATCTTAATGAATAGTTTCCTCTATGGCGCTATCACAGGCTTTACGCTCCTAGATGACCAGGATGACAATGTTTTGTTCTCTTTAAGAATTACACCGATCAAAGTCAGAGATTATGTGCTCATTAAACTATCGGTCAGTTATCTGTTTGGTTTAGTAACAACTTTCTTGATTCTTTTAACTTCTGGTTTGTTTGCTACAGCCAATATCATGAACATGATTTATGTCATGATCTTGGTCCCTATTCAAGGCCCGATCTTGGCACTTCTCATTAATTCATTTGCTACCAATAAAGTTGAAGGATTTGTCTTCATGAAACTTTCTGGTTTGATTCTGATGGCTCCAATAGCTGGTTTATTTGTTTTTAACTGGACTGAATTCCTTTTGGGTGTTTTACCTGGATTTTGGACTGTGAGAATTCTTTCGATGGAACTCTTGCCAACTCAAACGTTTATTTTGAGTTCAAGTTTTCTGTATTTTGTTATTGGTATGGTTGTGAATGGTGCAATCGCATTCATTCTCTATCGTCTGTATAAAAACCGAGTTCATATATAGGAGGTAACTCATGGAAATTTTAGGTATTATTCTATTGATTTATGGTGCTTTTGTTCTTGCGGGTTTATTATTTCAGTTCCCACTATTATACAACAACCCAAAATCTAAGGTCCTCATCAAAATGATGGGCAAAACCGGATATAATATCCTTATTCTGGTTTTTGGATTGGCAGGTATCATTGCAGGTATTCTGATTTTAGCATAAAAAGAAAAGGCCAATTGGCCTTTTTTTTATCCTGTATAAACACTCCATGGCTCGCCAACACCTGAATGATCTAAAGGATTCAAGTTTTGGCTTGCATCAGTAGCAATGTAGGTTACCCCATTATAAAGTACAATATCACCGGCTTGGTACATGTTGTAAGTGATCCATAGATCAGAAACTTCGAACCAATGTCCGTCAGTCACCGATGCAACATCAGGGGTGATGTTATAAAGATCATCAACCAGTGCCCGATAAGTGATACCATTGTATGAAACTTCATTACCGATCATGTAAGTAGATACTAGACTATAATCAGGTCCCATATCAAGAAGACCTAGATTCACACCTGCTGTACCTGGAGGTGTCGATACAGTGTAATGATACGTATAGCCTTCCTGAACCATCCATGTTATACCACCATAGGTGAACATGTCCCCAGCATTATAGGTAACAACCGTGCTCATGGCAACCACAGGTGGTGCATAATCGAAGATGTCACGTTGACCCCAATCGATAGTTGTCGGTTCATTAATGATGGTTACAGTGACATAATATTTTCTTGGAAGAATGGAATCTTCAAGATAAAATGCACTACCATCAATGGTGACTTGTTGAACGGATACTGTATAGCTATAGCCATCAGGTAGATCAACATAAACCAAATAAGTTCCATACATCGTTGTTTGGAATTGGTTGTTCGTGAATGTATCAGTTTCAGGATCATAGTAGGAGAATACAGACATCGTAATCAAGAGTTGATCATAAGTACATTCGCCGGTATAATCTTCACCCATCTGACAGACATTGACCTTAACATAAACCTTATCAAAGGTCATATCCGAATCATTGACAACCGTCAAGTTGAACTTGACATTGTTTGTAACATCCTGAATCGCGATGTAATAATCGGTGTAATGTGTTGGGAATTCATCGAAATCCTGGGCATAAATTCGGTATTGAACGAAATTGAATGCGTCATCGAGCGGTGTGAAATCTGCTGAAAGTAATTCGGACTGATACTCATATCCGATATTGACTGGATCGATGACTCTTCTAATGATGGCGCCTTCCGGCAAGACAAAGGTTGGCAAATAAGCCGATAGATTCGTTTTTTGAACCTGACCAATGATCCAGTACGCTGTATAATCTGCATAATCCCCATAGTAGATACCCGTTGTAGGTAAGACTGACATTAAACGTGTTTCTGGATACTGAAGATAATTGATGTATGCAGTGGTTGTAATCAATTCGATATCAACAATTGTATCAAAACCGGAAAAAACAGTATCGGATACAAAGTATACATTATTTAAATGACTGTCATCATTCTTGACTTTACGAACTGTAACATCATCAAATGTGAAGTTCCATGATAGATTTTCACCCCAAATGGTTACACTGGATTGGTAAGCCGAATGGATATCATAATACCCTATTGGTGTTGTTTTATTGAAATCAACTTCATATCCCAAATCTGATAAAATGGTGATGAAATAATCTTGATCTTCCAATGCTACATCCGTGCCATTTTCTGGTGTGAAATCTGAACTCATGAGCATGGCATCATCCGATGGGAAATAGACATGATCAAAAGCAAACTCCACACGAATCGTCGGAGAATCATTATAAGGAATGGACAGATAAGTAAACGGCTGATCCACTTCGCCACCATTTTGGTAGACATGAAGCGGTGTTGCTGAAACGACTGCTTCATCTAGAATGTGGTCATAGGTATAAAGTGTTCCATCTTCTGCTTCAATGACATAACTGATGATGTATTCATGTCTATAGCTGTCAATCATTGATACAGAAAAGCCCATTGAAACTAAGGTTGCAAACGGTGAAATCTCAATCGATGTCAAGTAATCAGGAATGTTGGATCCTGTCAATGCATCATAGCTGATATTTGAAAGTGTGAATACATTGGTGAAATTCATCATTTCAGTCATTGGATCAGCAGGATTATAATACATGCCGAAAGGAACTGTTGACGCGATGGTTGTGCCGATAGGTTCTAAAATATCACCATCAAATTCGACATTCAATAGGAATCCATCTGCACTCTGCATCTTGGTAAAATGAACGATGGCAGTTTCACCTGTAACAAGTTCAAGTTCAAGACGATAGTCGCCACTAGGTAATAAATCAGTGACTTCAAAATCAAAGGTAACAGATCCAGTTCCCCAGGTTCCATCCAAGTTATTAAATGCATTATCTGTTTCAACAATGCCCTTATGAAGCCTATACAATGAGGTTGTGACTTTGACTCCAGTATTATTATCAAAGACAGAAATCAAAGGAATCACATTGTAATAATTCGAAATATTAAGTGTGCTGTATGTAATACTCATGACACCATTAATACCATCAGATGTATAATAGAGACTCTGATTTGCCGTCACATTTCTGAAGTCAGTTATGGTTGGCATTGCAGTCACACCATTGATATAAAGTGCATCAATTGCAGTTAGACTTTCATCTGCTGTACGAATGATACGAATTTCATAATCACGATAAGTCGCTGGATTGAGTGCATCATAATTTGCTGAATAAACTCGAATACTACCATAGTGATCAGACAATCGATCAATCAAACTTCCAGTTGCTCCATCATAATAAGTGTCATAAATACCATAAGATAAAGGAATAGTTGCTGATGTGATATCAGTTGATCCATTATCATAGAATGTTGCACCTGAAGCAAGCTCATAAGTCGATGGATCCATATTGGGCTGGAAGTAAACACCAGCATCATCATAAATCGTGATATCTCCTATACCTTCTAATGCAGTAGAAACATAAGTTACAAGTTCTGTGCTTGGTCCAACATACTCATAAACCACAGGATATGTTGGTGGTGGTGTTGGAACGATAATCTTATAAGCACCATATCCAGCAGCTGTTGTTGTTGCGGATTCAGCGAGATAACCTGTTTGTCTCCACCAATAGTTGTTGGCAGTTGTATATTCTTTGATGTGTGGTAAATGAACGTAAACAGCAGGGATATATGCACCACTATCAGTGGTATACATGTCATAAACCGCTGCAGGAACGCTATCACTTCTGTTTTTACTAGTAATGAATTCAGTGGTTGTACTATAGGTCACGTTACGGTTACCAGTTGTATTGTAAGGACCAATTGGAATATAGTCTTCGCCGACTTTCTTGAAATCACCGACCCATTTATAACTCCATGCGCCGTTCTCATAGAAATTAGGAATCATATGTCCGATACCATAAGCGGCTTCAACAAATCCATATGCTTGAATCTGGTAACTGGATAATCCTGAAATGATGGAAGCATTGCTTGGTAGATAATAAGTGATCAGACCACGTGCTTCATCAATTACAGGCTTTTGCAATGTGAGTCCATTAGTGATTGGATCACCATTGACATCCACTTGTGATATAGATAAATCATAGATCGTTGTCGCATAAGATGCTTTAATCTGACGCATTTCAACTGTTAACTTATAAATAACTGCAGTTGGATCTGTATCAACACCTAACCAGGTTGTATCTGGTTCTGAATCTAGTAGTTGTGGGTTTAAGGCATCAAGATCAATATGATCAGGAATATAGATACCATTCCCAACTCCGCTGCTACTTGCAAGCACATAGATGCCAGTATAAATATTAGTTGTATCTGTTTCAATTTTAGTTAAAAGATAATCACTGACTTTTTCTCTTGGAATGTATTCAAAGTAGTTCTTCAAATACTGATCGGTTCCATAATAACTCACTGGAGGATTTCTAAAAATAAAGTTTTCATAGAAAATACCGGTTTGTGATTCATCTAAAGTATACGAAGGAATCACTTTACCATAATCCGCCAAGTGGGGGAACACACCGAGAATGAATGAATTAAAAGGATTCACTGAGGAATCACCCGATTTGATGGTTGCCATTTGGTCAAGAATGGCTGTCAATAGTTCTGCACCTTCACCATTTTCAGTCAAATGTGAATCCAATGTTAAATCAGGAGCACTGCCCAATAGATTCCCCAAATTATCAAAGTTGATATAATATCCGAAATTGATCAAATCGATAGGATAAAGAGCGTATGTAGACAAGGATAAAAATTCCCACGTGGTTGTCCCGGTCTGGAATTTACCAATGAACGTGCCAAATGCATTATAGACCATATGTGAAGGAAAGACATTCATGTCAATCGTATACGACCCATCATAAGCAGTGATTTCTCTAATCTTTCCGTAATTGACGATATTGGCAAGATAAACTTGATTTGCAGTAATCGTTCCAAATTTATCTAAAGTGATGTAACCGATGATGCCACTGGCTAAATATTTAGAATAGATATTGCCATAATTAATGACATCGACGATGGATAAGAACCCTTCAGCAAGCATTCCAGACGCCTTGCTTCTGGTTTCCATAGTAATCGTATAGCTGGATTCATCAACATTGCTATAAGCATAAACATCCCCATAATTGATGGAGAACATGATTTTTGCATATTTGTGTAAAGATCCACTGGTAACACTTGAACCATTTTCTAAAAGGTCGTTTCTTCCAACGAGTCCAGATGCAATCAAGTAACCATTGCTTGTTGTTGATACAGCAGTAATCGTTCCATTATTGGCAGAATCCTTGATACGTGCATATTGGCCAATCATTAGATTGGCAATACCTGCAGATTCCACTCTACCATTTGCTAATGTGATATCATTTTTATTGCTGATATTTCCTAAATTAACAACAGATGTTACTGATGATTCATTGATGACAAGTGCGCCTGAAGCAAGTGTATTGCCTCCAAAGGCACCATCAATTATCACATTACCGTTATTGATGAAATTATCCATAGATCCAATGATATCTGAGATATCAATGCTTGTTGGATCAATATTGTTTTCTAAGAAATAATCTGTATTGGAATTCCGATAGCCTAGTCCACTCGCATATACAGTGTAATTCAACGTTGTTGCCAAATCTTGTGCGATGGTAATGTTGCCACCATTATACCCATTTTGGGCAGTAAATCCTTGATCAATCGATTCGAACAAACCATAAACATAAAGGTTTCCAGATGAGAAATTGGTATTGTGATCAAATTCAATTGCGATATTGCCTTCATTTCTGATCTGTTCCATACTCATGTTTTGGCCAAGAATGTTACCTGAAACTTTAACAAGATCATGTGTGATTGTATTGGAACTGATCAATGTGATATGACCTGTATTATAGGCTTGTATCACACTAGAATCTGTTGAGTTTGATAAAGATAATGTTCCAGCATACGTATTTAAATAAGCATAATCGATCGAGAAATCACTTTCATTAAACAAACCATAAAATGCACCATCAATCGAATCGGCAATGATGACACCACTAACATTTGCTTGAATCTGTGCAAGTTCAACATCAGAATAGACTGGGTTGTTAGGTTGTGTAATTCTAAGACGACCATCATTGGTAATGCTATAGAATTCATAGTGTGCATCAGGGTCTGAAGCAATACCATTAACATAGCCATATCCCGCTAAAGTCATGTCAAAGACCTGATTAGCAATCACATCGACATGTCCATCATTATAGACTTGTGATATGATTCCCATTTGATTGGTCTGTTCTCCAATAATGCCACCTGCATGAATAGTACTCATATATGCAGGGTCAGCAGATGTATGGATATACCCAGCATTGACTGCCTTTGTCATGGTATGAAGATCACCATAACCAACGAGTCCGCCAATATAATAGGTTGCGGTATTTGCAGCAAGATAACCTTGACCAGTGATATCATTGGCGTTCATGACGCGATTCAATGATAACCCATTGGATTTACCAACCAATCCACCTGTCGCACTTTCATTACTCTTAACTAAGTAATCCTGTATACCTTGTGTGATGGTACCATGTGTCGATACGGTATCTAATGTACCACTTGCTTCTCCAACAAGACCACCAACATAGAGTTTGGTCATAGGACTGACAGTTGAACTGACAGTTAAATCACCTTGAACGTGAACATTTGAAATGGTTCCAAGACTCATCAAGCCGGCGATAAAACCAATTTCTACTTTCGTTTTATTGACTTGATCTTCTAGATCAGGTGTTGATATTTGGAAGTTGATGAAATTGATGTTTTCAACGGTTCCAAAGAGTGATGTAAATAAAGCATAACTTGAAAAATTGCCAACTGCAGAAGCAGATTCAATCTTTAAATCTATAATCGAATGATAAGATATATCTCCGCCTTGATCGATGTTTCGATCATAAAGAATGGTTTCTGGAGTTACCACAGAACTCGATAAGATACCATTGAATCCGACACTCGCAGCCTGATATGCAATTCTTGAAACTTGATTCATATCGATATCATAGGTAATCTCATAATGACTGGATCTAAATAAACCAGATACAGATAATAACTGATTCATATAGACAAAATCAACAGCGTTTTCTATTTCCAAAACACCATTGTTCACGGTTAATCCTTGTAAAATTGGATACGTATTTTCTAAAGTGGCTAGACTTTCCTGACTAGGTTGACTTGCGAGATCTAAATACGAATCATTGAAGTACCAATCCGAGGAGAAATTGGTATGATTCTGGAATTCAGAAGTAACCAATCCTGTTGCAGGTGCAGTCACGGCATCCGAGTCAATATAGATTGATGCATCATAGTAAACATGATTAATGGTTCCAAAATTGCCATAAATGACCGCGTTGGTTGAAAGATTGTTAACAACCGCATTGGATCGAATATGTGGTGCAGCAACAAAACTGTCATTGATGGTTCCATTATTGATAGAAACCAGACCAGAGAGTCTGAATTGTCCTTCAACACTAAATCCGGAAGCACTACCTCGGGTATCAATCATGTATGTGTTTTCAACAAGTCCATTGTTTTCACCAACCAGTGATGCAACATGATCCATAATACCCCATTCAATTGGCTGAATGATGATCGGATTAATCAGTCCAAGGTTCTTGATCACACCAGTTGATGAGACTTTAGAAAACATAGCTGTAAATCTCAACCCAGCATAGTTATTGTCATAGTCATCTTCAAAAAGAATGGAATGGAAAAATAAATTGGTAATTTCATAACCTTGCCCATCGAAGGTTCCAGAAAAAGGTTCGACAAAACCAATTGGACTGAAACGATACGTAATGTTTTGTTGAACGATATCATAGTAATCAATATTGGCTCCAAGTACATAATTCAAAGATAGATAGGTGCTCTTATCAGGACCTTTGGCTAATTCTGAGAAATAATAAAGGTCATATGCAGTTTCAATAACATAAATTTTGCTTGGGTCAACCAAATAGACATCATCAATGATCGTAGAAAATTGACGATAGTTACTGTCATAAAGCACATCCTCTTGTGGAGTGAACCCTAAATCATGACCTTTCCATGAACTGGAAACCTGATAATCAAATCCTTTAATATCTGTAAAACCAATCCAATTTAAGGCAATAAAGAAAGAAGCAAAGACAAAAAAGAACAATACGATTTTCTGAATCATGATTCTTTTCATATCTTCACCCCTTTTCAAATGTTTAATTAGTTAAAGAATGTTGGATCAATATTCCATACTTCTGAGAATCTGTTTGCTTGTACAATGTCCACAAGAACATTCAAATGTAATGCGCAAGTTTCAACAAAAACTTCGTTATTCCGTACAGGATATGGATCTCCACCAATAATAAAGCTAATGAGGTTGGCGCTTCCTTTAGGAATCACATCAGGGTAATAAGCATAGCCATCGATCGTATAAATTGGTACATAGGATTGTGTGACCTTCAGTAATGAGAACGGGTAGTATAATGCTCCATGATTGGAAGAATAAACGGATTCGACCACATCAGGAATCGGATAGAGTGGATTCTGATCCAAATAATGTCTGGTCAATGTCCACTCTTCCTGTAGCTTGATTCGCATTCTTGAAGCGACAATGGATGTTACATTAAATGATACACTCAAGTTCCCAACATAATTCATGGAAAGCGGATCATCTGCGTTGACAATCAAAGTTCCAGTTTGTGCATCATAATATGGACTATTGACATCAACAAGTGTGGTATTGAAATAGGCAAGCATCTCGACTTGGAAATCACCTGTTTCAATCATAATGCCACGTTGTTCTTGAATTTGAAAATAGGCATAAACAATGACAAAGGTTGTTGCAAACACCAAGGTGAACAAGGTGAGCGAAAGGACAATCTTGGATCTTAAGGCTTGGAACATCTTACGACACCTCGCCTTTCGAGTTCACGATATCAAGAATCATCGTGAAACTATAGACTTGGTTCAAATAAGCTTCAGGATCTGGTGCATCGTCATGATCTCCCCAGAAAACCACTTGAAAAGTCAGATCATCACCGGCATTCATCACTGCCTGATACATTTGATCTAAGACACTTTGGTTGTATGCAGATAGTGCATCAAGTTGCTCTTGCTTGGTCGATAGACTACTGATGATTGCAGAAACTCTTTGATAGTAATTAGTTGAAATGCCAACTTGCTCATCAATGTTAATACCTTCATAGATGATAATATACAAAAGTCCAGGCTGGCTGGATGTATTGATTAACTGTATTTGATGTTTGATGGCTACTGAATCTAGTGATGCAACTAAGTCGATCCGCAAACTAGATGCCATGAGATCAAGACTACCACTTTCATTGTCGATGAAGTCTTTTTGGTAATCGATATAAGCGAGATCTTCAAGGTTAATGTCACTGACGGTAACTTGTTCATTGGCGTAAGTCGTGACATTGATTTCGCCTGTTGTAATGGTGACAAGCGATTTTTGCTCGACATAAGTCATCCAAGCGTAAGCTACGGTTGGAATAGACATCATCAGAATGATGACAGTGATTAATGATGTAATTTTAATCTTCATTCTTTTTTTCATCTGCTTGCCTCCTTTACAAAAAATCAAAAAGCCAGTCATATCTCTTTCGAGATGCAACTGGCTACCTAATTTAGGCCCTATAGCTTTGCGTCACTAGGTTACCCTAGCTTTGCCCATATTATAATATATTATATATATTATCTCTGATTCAATTATACTTGATATTCAAACCATTGTCAATGAAAGCTACTTGTTTTGACTTTCATTCTTCTCTTTTTCCTCATTTAGGATTTCTTGATAGATCTTTTCGTGCTCAATTTGTTTTAAAGACTCCAATTCTTGTTCATGTGCTTGCTTCATTTGTTCCTTTTTATGATCACTAATGTTACGATACATATGCGCAAGTTCAAGGATGAGAAGGATGACAAGTACTGCAGTTAATGCAAGAAAAATCAAACTCTTGTCATTAATCATGAGATTAACAACTGGTTTCAAAGTTGTTACTTTAGATATCATTTTTCCTTGGTAACTGTCTGCAGTTACTGGATGAGGATCTGGAGTGTTTAAGGGATTATCCCCCTTCGTTCTCAATGATCCATCGCTTTGAATCTCGATGACACGGTGAATGATTAAAATATTCGTTGGAACGTTATTGATACTGACACGATCCTGGAAGACAATAACATCACCAACTTTGATATCTTCAAATGGGACATTCTCAATAATGGCAACATCTCCTGGATCCAATGAATCCGGAGCATCTCCAATCATGGATTCCGTAGGAACGATGGAAAACGAATAATTGAAAATGTAAAACAACGTATTGTTCTTATAT
The DNA here is from genome assembly GCA_003249785.1 of Acholeplasmatales bacterium. Taxonomy (GTDB): domain Bacteria; phylum Bacillota_I; class Bacilli_A; order Acholeplasmatales; family Acholeplasmataceae; genus Peloplasma. Next base: position 55,089 of record QKIB01000101.1, on the reverse strand, counting down.
GCGGAAGCACCTAAAAACATGATGGATATCGCCAGTCCAAAGATTAACATTGTCAATGAGATAATGATACCGGAGATAACCTTTTTCATCTTTTACTCCTTGATTAACTGATTGTCATATATATATGATTGATTGCAAAAATCTGATTCATGAATATATTGCTGTTCTCATAGGATATACCTTCTGATGTTTGCCCATAAATGGTTGGATCAAAATATAAGGAAAAGTAAATGACAACAACTGAATTAGAATCTCCTAAGTACCCAAAGGGTACATTGGTGACAAGATTGTAGATGTTATCATAGTCATAAGCAAAATGTGACTGGTGATAGACAATGCCGTTTGTGTCTTTCTGGTCGGCTGTTTCAACACCTGCATCAATATAGGATATTTTATCGACTTGATACTCATATGCGCGTTGAATCTTGTTTTCGATGATGTCATAACCAATAGACTGAATACTGTAGAAATCTAGTTTCAGGAAACCTTCTGTCGATCCAACGTTTCGGACCTTGATTGCAAATGAGAATCGTTCTCCTGGGGCTGCATAACCTGGCATCAAATAATTGACTGTTGGATTTGAAATATACTTATAACAGAAATCTTCACCTTCAATTGTGCAGACATTATCAATCAATGTTAGATTACTACTTCCATCTTTGAGACTATCTTGATAGACATAATATTCATATTCTGCTTCAACACCTGAAATCTGTGAAACCAGATTGGCTTTGTTGGTATTCGTTAATGTATACCATGCAAAGACAATAACTGTAAAGATAAACAATGCCAATACCAAATAGACGACTGAAACCATGACCAATCGATTCAATGTTTGTCTGTTACGATTTTTCACAGTTTCACCACCTTTAAACTTCTAGTTTTTTCTTTCCTTCATCAAGCTTTTTCTCATAATCACTTTGAATTTTAGCTTTTGCTTTTTCGATTCTATCTGCAGATGCACTCTTGTTTTTTTGCTTTTGTAAAGCCATTTTTTCTTTTTGTTCCTTACGTTGAGCCTTGAGTTGATCTGCTATTTTCTTTTTGCCTTCTCTTTGTTTTGCCTTAAGTCTTTTCATTTCGGCATTATACATACCTTTTGCTTTTTTCTTTTCAGCATCGATGATCTTTTTTTCTTCTTCTTTGATCTTTTGCGCGTTTTCTTTCAATTTGACGACAAACTGTTTTTGTTCGTCATTCAGCGTTTGTTTTTGTTCACCGACAAATCTGAGATAATCTTCAAGAATCCCTTGATTGATGGATAGATTTTCTCTTTCAATTCTGATCTTTTCTTCTATCGCTAACTTCTTAGCCAAATCATAGGATTTGCTCTTTAATTCTTTTGCCAGTTTCTTATCCAATTGTTCGACTTCTTTAAGCATTCTTTTTTCAAGTCGAATTGCGTTGTTATAGTCTACTTCCTTGACTTCACGAATGATTCTGGCAACGCGTGCTTTGTCTTTGGCTTTGGTGACTTCAGTTTCTGTATCTGTCTTGACCATTCGCTCAAAGAATAGATCCTGAGATGGTTTTTCCGGTTTAAAATCGAAATAATTCTCATATAAAGCGTTAGTGATGCTGATGGTATCTCGAAGTGCTTTTCTTAATGCCACATCATAACTGGATGATTCTTCATTGTACTTATCAATACTTTGTTTGAAAATTTCAATACTTTGATCTAGATAGTACTGGCTGATATGTGTATCTTCTAGAACGACTGGATCTGGTTGTTTGACAATATCTTTCAAATTCTTTTTAACAAATTTAGGTGCTCTTTTTCGATATTCTTGAACATCAACGTATTGATACATATCTTTAAGTGCTTCTTGATTTGCATAAACCGTTGAAAAACTGATGAGTGCCGTTTGATAAACATTGCGCAAATAATACTTATCAAAAGGTAAGCTTTGTTCCTTGACGTCTACATCAAAGTTAAACACGCTATATCGATCGAGAAACAGCCATAGGTTATAACAGTTATTGTAATCCACATTCTTCAAAATAATGGATGTTTTCATGATAGGTGGTACGACTGGTTTCGCGTTTTTCAGTTGTTCCATGAACATACTTTCGCGTAAACCATTGATTTTTTTCAGCAGAGCTGAAATACGATTCAATAATTTGTAATTGCTTTTTCCATCACTGTCAAACTCGAGTTCATCTTTGATATTGACATCAATATCGAGTTCAATTAATGAATCACGCATTTCAAATGCCGATTTCAAATTGAAGTGCTTGCGTTCATATGCTTTGACGTTATTCTTTACGACTTCATAACGATCCATGACGAATTTAAATAGTCGATTAATTAAAGTCATGATGAAGCGATTTTCATAAATAGCAACATCAATTTCTGCTTGTGTAATCTGGATTTTCTTAGGAATAACTTCTCCGCCCCTGATTTCTTTGATCATATGCGTATGAGAAGCTAAATGACGAACAGAATCACTGTTTGTTTTCTTGGCTTTTTCAATTGGGACAATCTCTTGTAAGTATTTCAACCCGGATTTGGAATCTCTTGTAATTTTGTCTAAACTAGGGAAAAAGGATTCGATGGTTGCAATCCAATCCTCATGAAATGTCTTAGTTTCAGAGATGTTTTTTTGATAGATTGTATTTTCACCGGCGAGCAGAGCTTGGTAAAAATGATTGGGAAAATCTTCTTCCATTTCCATTTGATAAAGTGCATCATTAAGGACTTCATGGAATTTTGTCAGGTCACTAATCTTTTTCATGGAAATTTCCTTTCATTAAAACTGTTTCTTGATGGAATTCAAATATGCTTGACATTCAACAAACACATTACGTCCGAACAAACGATCGATTAACGAAGATAAATCGTTGATTTCATTCTGCAAGAATGGTAAATTCAAGCTTTCAAATTTTCTGAAAATCTTACGAGCAACCATGTAATCAAGTGCTTCGTACTCCGTACCGCCACAAGCAACAAATACAGGAACAAACGCTCTAATCTGTTTCATGATACGATTCCCGAATGTTACTTTGAAATTTGTCGTGATGAATGCATCGAGTTTTTCCAAATGTTCCAGTGCTTTGATACTCATCGAGTGATCTTTGTTTGCTTGTCTGAATAAATCTTGTAAATAATCATTGCTGATCATGACACCTTCAGTCTGTGGTGCATCAATGTATGCAGCTTTCGTATTGATTTCAATTGGTGTAGCACGGTCATAGACTTTATCTGTAATAGTAAACGTTGAATCATCCTTATTAGCAGTTCCGACAAACCAAACGTTTTGTGGTAATAAAATCTTGCCATTAATCAAATGCTTAGGATCTCCAGGTTGTGTATCAGGGACAACATCCACCCACCAAGCATCAGGATCTGGCATTTCTAAAAGAGATAAAAATTCAGCAAAATAGTATTCAACACGTGCCAAGTTCATTTCATCCAGAACGATAATGCAGATATCATCACGATAGGTTGTTTCATAAATTGCTTTCAGGAAGTCGGTTTCATTGAACTTCTTCGTGAATTCATTCAAATAGCCAATCATTTCAGCACGGTCTCTCCATGAAGGCTGAACGGCAATAATGTTAGAATCATGTCCAAAAAACTTACCCATTGCATAAGGAAGTGATGTTTTCCCAGTACCAGAAATACCTTCGAGAATCATGGTTTTTGAAGTCGCCATGCCTGCAAAAAATGCTGAAATAATCTTTCGATCGTAGAATAATCCAAGCTTTGATGCAGAAAAGTTGATGAAACGTTTGACAAGTTCATTCATGTTGATCATATCTTCGTCTCTCATGTGAATGGCAGTGACTGTGTTTTCATAGTCTCTATCAACCATTGCAAGTTTGACAAAACGAGATGGACCAAGCAATTCTTCCTTGATTTCTTCTTCAACCTCTTCTTCGGTTTGTGGTATGCCTGCAGCGCCACCGATTCCAGCAACCTTAAGTGCAAGAATCTTGTTCTTTTCATCAATGAGTTCAATGGTTTTCTGATTGAGGAACGTAATTTCTTCTAGCAATTCATCCTTTTCAATTTCAGACTTGTTAAACTTAACATATCTTCTTACTAACTGATAGATCTTCAAACCTAAGAACAAAAAGAATGCAAGATTGATCAAGAGAACGATAAAAGCCATTACCCAGTCGAGTAATGTGAAGGTTGCACTTGCAGTGATAAAGTTTTTCAAATAATCAATGACTTCATTAAAAAACAAATCGGCAAACGCTTCAAATAATCTCTTGAAAAATCCACCGATATTCGCAAAAAATTCCCTAATGAAGTTAATATAGTAACGAGCAAACTCTACCATATGTTCTCCCTAATGAATCTTTACACTATTAGATTATAGATCTGATTCTTTGTTCTTTTTCATTTCTTCTAGAATCTGAGCACGAATTTTTTCCTTCTCAGCTTCCAGGTCAACCATTGTCTTTTCTTTTTCTTCGGCATACTTTTCTTCCATCTTCACTTTATTCAAAGCAAGGACGTTGCGTGCCAAGACAATACCTTCAAATACCAAAATGATCACAACTGGCAGAATCACAAATAGTGCAAAGCCCGTTGGTGATTGCAAATAATCAAGTGCATTTCCTGCGCCTGTCCATTTCGATTGATACAAAGCTAAAGCTTCGGATAAATTGATAGGTTGGTCAGCCCCAGGGGTATTATCACCTTGTGTGACGATATAAGTTGATCCATCGACGTCATAGATATCGATAATTCTATGCGTATTGAAAGCACGAATCGTCAAATCATAATATGTAACGATGTCACCAACAACAAGATTTTGTCTGCTCTCAGCATCCAGCATCTTGACAAATATAATGTCACCTTTTTCAAATGAATCAACTCTGGTTCCAGACATTGATTCTGACTGAACTGATAAGAAACCTCGTCCAAAAATGTTAGCAATATCATTTTCCTTTTTGACCTTGATGTTTGCTAGTGAAAAGACAAGTAGTAAAACGATGACCAAGTAGAAAAACGAATTGAGTACGATTTTAGCAATTCGTGTTGCTAACTTCTGTTTAGATTTTTCCATAGTAGCTCCTTAACTAATCATATATACTTCTATTATACTATGAAGTATACACTAAAACAACAATTCAAAGATGGACGGTAAGTGCATTCTTTCGGGAATGCACCTACCTGACTAGAATTGTGCGAAACTAAGGGTTTTAGATCGTTGTTCCTTCGAATGTGAATGATGCAGAAATCAATCTTGCAAGGATAGAGTTATAAGCGTTTTGATCATAACCTTCTAACCATACACGAATCATGATTTCACCATAATATGTGTTACCAGCACCTGCTGCTACACCATCAGTCATTGCAAGTACTTGAGTGTTAAGAACTGATGTCATTGTTGTGATTGTATAAACTGCATTTGCACCAAATGGAAGTGAACCTGTTTTAGCATAATAATAGTTATATGAACCTGCAGCACCAAAGCCATCACCAACAGCTGATAAGTCACTGTAATCATGAGTTAATGTCACACCATCTGCACCTAAATGTTCACCATCACCAAGATAAATATTAGAACCTGCTGCTGGTTTTTCATAAGCGATTGCAACTGGTGAAACTGTGGAACCTGCGATTTCTTCAATAGAAATTCTCATTGAATCTGATGCATCAACGTTAATGGATGAGTTTGATGGATAAAATGTACCATTTGCTGCAGTGAATGCAACATCGGAAGTCCATGGCAATGATCCACCAGTTAATGTGACAGCTGTCCAGTTAATTGCATTTGCAGAATTGGATCTGAAATGTAATGGTAATTCCAAAAAGCCAGATGTTGTACCTGTTAATTCACCAATACCTAATGTGAAGAAATCTACACCATTAGCTGAAGTAACATGGTTAAATCTAAATGCTCCACTATAGAAATTTGAAATATAAGTTTCAACATCATCTGTAGTCAAAGCTGTAACCCAATCAAGGTTAAGTAAGTCTCCACCAGGAGCAGCTCCAAGAGCAACTTCAATACCGGTGTCAGCAACGATTTGTGCTTCAAATGGTTGAACGACTGCCGTGTTGGTCAGTGTGAACCACGCAAATGTCGTTGTTCCAAGTGCTACCACTGTTAAAACGACCGTTAAAGCTGATAAAACTAATTTTCTAGCGATTTTATTCATTTTCTAGTCTCCTTTTATTTCTCTTTTTCTTTATTTTAATTAACTTTCGTTAAGTTAATCCTGAGTACTTGGTTCTAAGTCTGCGACTTTGAACTGAAGTTGAATCTTGACTCTATCATCTTCGACGGAATCGAATGCATCTGCATCCCATCCTTCAACCCAAATATTGATTCTGACTTTACCTCTGTAATAAGGTTTGCCATCAGCATTCACATCACCAGTTGGAATGAGTGTTGCAACTTGCGAAACATCATCTAATGCTATGTATGGATTATCTGGACTAAATCCAGTTAATCGATACGAAGCTAGCTGCATTTCTGTCGGTAGTTCAATGTAGTATCTGGTGTTAGCAACAAAGTAACTGTATGCACCGTAACTGAAACCATAACCACGTTCTGGATTCTCAGATGGATCATATAAGAAACTCTTTAACTGATCTGTTGTTCTGGTATCCAATGGATTGAGATCATCATTAAGCTCATTTACTGCAATTCTAATTGCGTTGCTTGCATAATAGGTATCTCGATCACCCTTATAGACCATATCTGTTGGAAGAGGTCCGTTCTGGAAAGTGAATTTTGCTGCCCAGGAAACGCCTCTTGAAACCACATAAGTACCACTCATTGTCGTATCATAACTGACAAGATCACTCACATTGTTAATCAGAAATACATTTTTTTCAGGTCGAGTTGTCTGAAACCATAAATCAAAGGATAGATAATTCGTGTTTGCTATTGCTGGTCCTTGATGTCTCAAACCGCCTAACTCGAATGTCTTGCCATCAACGCTGGTTACATCAATCAATTTGATTTCTCCAAAAAGATCTGTTAACGCTGTTGCTGGTAATTGATTGGAATAAGTTATCCCATCAATCGAGATCTGAAGTTCATTCCCGGATGAAGCGCCAAGTGAAATGCCATCGACATTATTAATTGTTGCAAGTGACATCCATGCGAATGATACAGTTCCGAAGATAAATCCTAACAGTGTGAGGGTTAATATCGATATGTAGATACGTCTCATGCTTCTCATCTTAATCTCACAGTCCTTCGATTGAGAAGGTCATCTGCATGCGGATCATACCGCCTAAGATGTCATCAGTTGTATCTGGATCATAACCTTCTAACCAAACTACAACACTAAACTTTCTGATATCATCGGGTTTAAAATTCGTGAAGAGTTTTCTGACGACTATGGAATCTGATACGAAATCAACACCTGGTGGCATTGAATCAGGATAGGTTGGAAGATTTCCAAATTGATCGACTGCATCAGGTTTTTGATACATCGTCTGTACGCCATCATCAATGACTAGGATTCTGATACCATCATCTAAGTGATTGTAAATATCCGTGATTCTTATAAAATAGTTGACATCAACTGATTCACTGCCTTGATTCATAATATAGAATGTGTACGCTACATAATCAAAGTCAATGTCGACATAATTACCATAAGTTGCTTGAACTTCATCCAGTTTCAACCAAGAGTATGTCATATCTCTTGCTTCACTGATTGGATCTGACATCAAACGTGCAGAAGGAACTCTGAAATTTGGTTCCGTCGAAAGGATGATTCCTCTCTGCTGTGCTGCACTGTCTACTGACATGACGAAGTTCCCGGCATTTTGTCCATAAAAGGTAATGAGTGCGAATGCGATTGAGAGCATACCAGTGATGATCACGCCTAATGTGAAGATTCGATTTCTGATTTTTGCTCTTTTGAATCCAAGCACGGTCGATAGTCTCATCGTCATTCCCCTTCCATGGTTTTTCTAATCAAAAAGCCAGTATCATCTCTCAATGACAACTGGCTACCATTTCAGGCCCTATAGCTTTGCGTCACTAGATTTCTCTAGTTTTGCCTTTGAACTTTGATTGATTTAAGAAAACAAAAAGCCAGCATCATCCATCGAATGACAACTGGCTACCATTTCAGGCCCTATAGCTTTGCGTCGCTAGATTTCTCTAGTTTTGCCTTTTACATTATATTGAATTCATATTTGATCTCATGAAGAGTAAACAAAAAGCCAGCATCATCTCAAATGACAACTGGCTACCATTTCAGGCCCTATAGCTTTGCGTCACTAGATTTCTCTAGTTTTGCCTTTTTACATTTCTGCATTCCTATACGAATACACCTGTATTATACAACCGTCTATTTTGAATGTCAATATATTTAACACATTTTTTTACATTTTTTAACACAATTTATGATTCTTGTTTCCATGCTTCAGTGCCAATATAGCCCTTTAATGACTCTGCAGATAAAGGTTTACTGAAGTAAAACCCTTGCATAATGTCAATGTTATATTCCATAGCACGTTCGAGCATATCTTTCGTTTCTATTACTTCACAAATGACCAAATAATCGTTTTTCTTTGCAAATTCAACCAAAAGTGTTGCAAATTTTGCTTTCATATATGATTCTTCTTCTTTTAAAAACTCATTGTCAAGCTTGATGATATCGATATCGAGCTGCTCAACTTTTGATAAGGTTGCATAATCTAATCCAAACCCATCGATTGCAATTCTAAATCCCATTTCCTTTAACTTCTTAAGATTGGTGAAGATGTTTTCCTGCTTTTCAAAGACTGCAAATTCAATAATCTCCAAAATGATATTATCTGCATTCATCCGATATTTCTTAAGGATTTTCTGGAATTCCATTGGGATTGATTCATTCATCAATTGCTTAGGACTCAAGTTCATTGAGAAGTTAATAGTCTTCTTTGGAAATTCCTGCTTTAGTTCTTGGAATGTCTTAATGAGTGTTTCCAGACCCCACAAACCAATCCATTGAATATCGCCAGATTGTTCCATGATACCTAAGAATTTGAAAGGTGATAACAACCCATGTTCAGGATGATTCCAACGAATCAGTGCTTCAACGCCAAAGAGTTCCTTCTTTCTTACATCAATCATTGGATGATAATAAAGTTGGAATTCCTTATGTTGAATCGCATGTTTAATCTGATAATAATATTCAATGTGTTCGCCACCAGAATCACTCATTTCTTCAGAGTAAACTCGGATGTTGTTTCCACCATTTTTCTTAATGACATAGGTTGCAATCTTCAAAGAGTCCATGATATCTTTCAAAGTATTTCCATGAACTGGATAGAAAGCGATTGCAATTGATCCAGTTGCATTAATGGTTGTGTCTCCAAACAATTTGATGGATCTGTTGATAGCAACTTTCAGCTTATTAGCCAAGTCGACAACTTCAGTTCGATCATAATCCATGGTCATGAAAATCAAAAACTCGTCATTTTGAAGTCTTGAGATCTTTACTCCTTTTGGTAAAACAGATTCCATATTCTTAACAATGCGTTCCAATAATTTATCAGACTCGACTTGACCGAATGCATTCACGAAATCACCAAACTTATCCAAATCAATATAGATTAATGAAAATTGTCCTTCTTTGCCAATGCGTGCCATATATGATGTGATAATTGATGTCATTTCAGATCTTGTTAAAACACCTTCCATGGCTAAAGTCTTTTCTTCTTGCAGGCGCTTGCGCTCGTTAAAAAAGGATAGCGCAAGAAAATATATCCCCGCCAGGGTGATCAGCAATGCGATAATGGATAGGATAATCGTTAGTTGGTCACTCATTTTGTTTCACCTACTCTATTAATTTAGGATTTAGCTTTCGCAGGTCTTTGAACACTTACCTGCTTGGTCTTATCTATATTATAAGCCTGGATCAGCTTAATTGCTTCATTTTTGTTTACAGCTTGTCCAATTAAATAACCCTGGATGACATCACATCCTGCTTTAAATACAATCTGATTCTGCTTCTCGTTTTCCACACCTTCAGAAATGACATTGAGTCCGATGTTCTTTGCCAAGCTTGAGATCATGGAAACAATCGCACGGGAGTGCGCATCTGTTTCTAGGTTAATAATGAACGCTCTATCAATCTTTATGGTATTGATAGGCAAATCTCTTAAGTATTGCAAGGATGAATACCCAGTTCCGAAATCATCTAGATGAATATCGAATCCGTATTTTTGCAGTAATTTCAGTTTGTTAATGACAAGTTCAAATGAACCAATCAAGAAGGTTTCGGTAATTTCCAAGCTGATGGAGTGTTTTTTAAGTTCATATTGTTCAAAAATGGAAATGACTTCATTGACAAACCCAGCTTGCAGAATTTGAACTGGAGAAATATTGATTGAAATATGGACATCATAAGGTTCCATTTCCTTTGCTATCTGGAAGGTTTCATGAAGTGCGATACGGCCAATATCAATAATCATGTTATTTCTTTCAGCCATCTGAATGAATTTAAGTGGTGACTCATTGGCATATTTTGGATTTGTCCAACGGATGAGCGCTTCAAAACCAGTGATCTTTTCTACTTGGTTGTTGTATTGTGGCTGAAGTGCCATAACGAATTCCTGGTTTTTAATCCCGTTTGCCAAATCAATCTCCATACGTTGCTCTCTGGATGCAACCATACTCAAACTGACATCATAGACAAAGCTCTTATGCTGTGTAGATTCTTTCGCATGGTTGAGAGCAAGCATCATATTGTCGAAACAAGTATCAGGATTGAGAATCTCATAACGATCTTTTTCGATATGGAAAACCCCAATCTTGACATTGACTTCGATGAAGTTCTTATCCAATGTAACAGGTTTATCAAAGACCTGAAGGATTTTGGTGATCCAACGATTAACCCAATTAAAGTTCTCAATATCTTTGAAAAGAATGACAAATACATCAGAGTCAAAGTTATAGAGGGATGCAGGATATCCTTCCAAAGCTTGTTTGACAAGTTCAGATGTGATCACTAAGAAACGTTCACCACTCTTTTCGCCCAAGAGGAGATTGATTTTGGAGAATTGAACGATATCGAAAGCAAGTAACGTATTCTTTTTTTCAATGAGTTCGCGATCATCAAACAATACTTGAAGATCCTGTTTTAAACTATTCAAATTAGGTAAATTTGTGATTTTATCATAAAGTGCAAGATTCTTGTATTCGTCAAATTTGCCTTCAATCCCTGTGATGTCGTTACCAATTAATAGATAACCACCGGCAGTTTTTACTGGTATGAATCGGATGTAGACAACTTTGTCAACACCAATCTCAAACAGTACTGTAAATGATTTTTGCTGACCGATAACATTTGCCAAGGACTCATTTTCTTCTTCAAGCTTGATCTTGAAATCATCGACATGATCATAAATATCATAATCACCCAAAAGTTTTTTGAAACTCTTATTGTAAGACTTGATTTTACCTTTGTGGTTGATTTTGATGATATATGGTTTGGAATAATAATGGGTTAATTTCGCATTTTCTATGTCGTTTGACTTGTTTTCCAGAATTTTATACAACACCAACATAGCAACAGCAAACAAAATGAAAATGACTAAGAATAATGCCCAAAGAATATTGGTTAAGTATGCCATGGAACTTAGTACATTGACTTCTGTATAGATTTGAACCAGATAGAAATCCTCATTAGAAAAAACTGTATTCATCGGATAGAATCCAATATAAGATGATGTACCTTCAAATAGAGATTGAATGACGACACTCTTTTGATCCAAAATGTCTTGTTTCAAATAATCAATCTGGTGTTCTGGGTAACCACCGGCTCTCAAGTAATCGTATAAGAATCGAATTTGAGAATCTGCAAAGCTCTTGTAAAATATGGTATTGTTGCTGGACATAATGGCGTATTCTGAGTCAATCATCGACAAAGAAAGGATTTCGTCGAAATATGTTTTTGCGTCAAAATAAGCCACATAATCGCCAACACTGAAAAAAACATAGGGTGTGTTGTTGCTGACACTAAATGCCTGGCTGAATGAATAAATGGCAACCGGTTGATGAATAACAGTATCTGTGTAATCTTGAGTGTATGTATAAGTGATGCCATTGATTGAAATCGTATTGTTGTTGATTAAACCAAATCCCAAATAGGTCTGATTTTGAATCATAAGGGTATCTTGTTGTGCATAAAGTTCTGTAATCGGATCTTGTGTATTGCCAATATAACCATTGATCAAGTCAGTCAATCGATCATAATCAAATCCTAATTGTGCATTGATACGATTGGTGATGGTTGTTCCAGATCCAATCAAGTTACTTTTCGCCTGATCGATAATAAAATTCTGTGAGATGGATGTGTATGCAAAAACAACTGCCACCATCAGGAGAACATAAGTGAATATAAATGCAATTGCTAATTTAAAAGTGTATTGTTTCATGTCATCTCTACTTTCCTATCCACTTTAATTTTATGCTATGTCTATCATAAATTCAACTGATGAAAAGATTATCACACGCGATTAAATATCTTTGCTTAAGCAAAAGAAAATAGCTTATTTAGGTGCCTTTTACGATTTTTACATTGAAAAAGAATTCAAAAATGATTTTTCATATCATTCATAGTTTCTGTGAAACCCATAACGAATGAGCATTCAAACATTTGAAACTGTGGTAAACTATACCTGTAACCAAATCTAAAAAAAGAAGAGAGAAAACAACCATGACGCAAACATCTAAAGCAAATCAAAACAACAAAATCAATGTAGATAAACCATCAAATTTGGGTTATTTCAAACTTGATTTGGATAAGGAAATTATTGAGTTCGATCATGCTTCTTCAAGTATCCTAAATATTGAACCTAATCATCCATACTTTTTGGAATCATTGAATGTGGAAGCTCCATTATTTGACTGGTCACCTTTGACACAAGCAATCGATGATTATCAACATGCATTGACACCGTTTTTTTGTATTTTGAACTCAAAGGAAATGAGTCTTTATCTATCTGCCCAACCCCAAAATGAAAAGCTTAACACTAAGTTGCTTTCTGGATATATGCATGTTGTTGACCAAACGATTTTTCAAGATATCGAACACATAGAAAAAGCTTCAATTTTATCTAATATGACACATGAAATTCGTACACCACTTAATGCGATAAAGGGCTATGCAGAGCTATTATCTGAAACACAACTTAATCCTGAGCAACTCACATATCTTGATCATATTAGGAAAACTTCCAAACATCTATCTAAGATTGTCAATGACATTTTGGATTACTCCAAACTAGAAGCAGGAAAGATGCAAATTGATAATCGACCATTTGATTTGGATAAACTCTTAGATGATGTTCACATCATGCTTAAAGAACAAACCAAAGCGAAGCAACTTTATTTAGATATGATGAACATTGACTGTCCCAAACGTGTGATTGGCGATGCATATCGCATTCGACAAATTCTCGTTAATTTTGTCAGTAATGCTGCTAAGTTTACCGAAATTGGTGGCATCAGCCTAACCTGCCAAGTTGATCATGCGATTGACAGCACACATTTGATGGTACATTTCAAAGTCAAAGATACTGGTATTGGCATATCCTCTGAAGAACTCCCTAGAGTCTTTCAGGCGTTTGATCAAGCCAATGCATCGACATCCCGTCTTTATGGAGGCACTGGACTTGGATTGCATATCAGTATGAAAATTGCTCATTTGATGGGTGGTGAGATTCGCTTGGAATCTCAAGTTAATCAAGGTAGTACCTTCACTCTATCAATTCCACTTCTTTATGAGCCCCTTTCAGACGATCAAAACCAGGCACTTAAACGCAAACCACGAAGTGGGTCACTGATTCTTCTAGTTGAAGACAACCCATTGAATCAAAAACTTTCTGAACGCATTTTGACTAATCTCGGAATGAATGTTCATATAGCTCAACATGGTCTAGAGGCAATCTCTATGGTCAAAAACAACGCCTATGATCTGCTTTTCATGGATATCCATATGCCCGTTATGGACGGATTTGAAGCAACAAGAATCATCAGAAAACAAAAAGAAGTTCCAATTATAGCAATGAGTTCTGATGCGCTCTATGATGATCTTCAATCCATCCTGCTTGTCGGAATGTCAGATGTCATTGAAAAGCCTGTAGATCCGATGTCTATGCTTGCTATCTTATCCAAATGGATTCCAGAATAAAACAAAAAGAAGTTGTTTCAACTTCTTTTTTTTATGGCAATAAAACCCAATAACCACTACTGATGCCAACTGAATCAGGCTCAATACCTAAGGTATTATCAAGTAAAGCCTGATAGTAAGCACCTTGATAGAAAACATAATCACCGACTAGATATGTACTCTCAAGATCATAAAAGTGATTAGCAAGTCTTAAACCTAAATCTGGACTTGATCCTGGTAAAGATGATGCATTGTATTGATAACTATAGCCATCCTGAACTTGATAAACTTGATTATCATAAGTAAAATAACTCCCACTTCCATAAATGATCATGGGATCTATTTCTGGAACTTTTAGATTGATGAGCGTCTCTTCAATCCCCCAAGGGACTTGCGATAAATCATCGATTAATGTCACGACCACAAAATATTTTCTTGGCAATAATGAATTTTCGAGATAGAATGATGAGCCATCAACTGCTTCATTCTGCAAAGTCAGTGTATAGGTTACGCCTTGTGGCAGATCAATATGAAGTGCATAGGTTCCATAAATCGTTGTTTGGAATTTATTGGTTGAATACGTATGTGTCAATGGATCAAAGATTGCTCTTCCTGTCATGGATAGAATAGGCTCTGTTGTTTGACTGACATTGATTTCAACATACACATCATGAATCATCTGATTCGAGTTATTGATGACCTCCAAGTTGAATCTAATATTATTGGTCACATCTTGAACAGCTACATAATAATCGGTATAATGCGTTGGGTTTTCTGAATAATCATGTGCATAAACCCGATACAATACATAATTAAATGCATCGCTATATGGTGAGAAATCAGCAACCAGATTCTCTGATTGATAAATCGGATCGATTTCTTGTGTGTTAATCACACGTCTAATGATGGCACCATCTGGTAAAACAAAGGTTGGTAAATAATAGCTCAAATTGGTTTTTTGAACTTGTCCAATGATCCAATAGGTCGTTGAGCTATCATGATCTCCATAATAAATACCTGTTGTTGGTAGAACAGTGATTGGTCTTAAATCTGGATTTTCAATATAAGTCGTGTAGGTTGTTTCATCAACCAGCACATCATCAACAATGGTATTAAATCCTGAATAAATGGTATCAGAAACAAACATGATGTTTTCAAGTTTACTATCATCATTCTTAATCTTTCTGATGACTATATCATCAAAATCATACGACCATGTCAGTGTTTCACCCCATAATGAAACAGAGCGTTCAAATGATAAATTAAAAGTATAATACCCAATGGATATTTCACGATTGAAATCAACTTCATACCCTATATCATCTAAAGTTCTAATAAAGTAATCAACATCTGGAAGTGCAGTATCTGATGGATTATCAGGTACAAAAACCGATTGAATCGTTAACGCATCATACGTTGCATCATAGATATCATTAAAATCAAATTCAACACGAAGCGTTGGAGAGTCAAGATAGCCAATCTCAATATATGGAGAAATTGATGAAACATCACCACCATTAAGATAGACGTGACTTGGTGAACTAGTCATTACAGCTTCTGTTAAGACATGCGTGAATGTATTTAAGGTTCCGTCTTCAGCCTCAAGATGATAGGTGATGGTATAGGTGTGTCGATAACTATCAAGCATTGAAATCGAAAGATCAACACCAAGTAAAGTAGCAAAAGGACTGATTGATAATTGTGTCAAATAACTTGGGATTTGTCCTGACTCTAGGTTTGTGTAATAGAGATTTGACAGAGTTGATAGATTCGTGAAATTAACGATATCTGTTGTTGAATCAGAGACAGAATAATTGATGCCATAAGGAATAACAGAGTCCAGAACATCGCTTTGTGGTGCTATTTCTTCTTGATTGAAGATGAGTGATTCAACATTAGCATTCGAGCTTTCAATCTTATTGAAATGAATCACTGCAACTTCTTCTGATAATAAATTTAAAACAAGCTGATAGTCCCCCGAGGGCATGTAATCCGTCACTTCAAGATCAATTGTTACAGACCCATATCCAAATGTTCCGTCAGCATTATTGAAGGTGTTCGTGTTTTCAACAAGTCCCTTTGATAGATGGTAAAGCGAAGGATCCAATGTCAATCCAGTATCAACATCTATCACAGTTACCCAAGGTAATAATGAAGTTCCATTTGCTAAATTGTTGGTCTGATAAGTGACACTTAAAACGCCTAAATCACCACTTTTTTCATAGTTCAGGTTGACTGATGCACTCACATCATGAAAATCTGTATAACTAGATAATGCATCTATTCCATCAACCATCAGTTCGGAAATACCTGTTAAATTTTGATCTGCAGTTCTAATGATTCTAATATCATAGTCTCTATAACTTGCTGGAATCAATGGATCATAATCATGCGAATAAACACGAATGCTACCATAATGATCTGTGACACTGTCAATATATGTATCTGTCAAACTGTCAATTAAAACATCATAGACACCGTAAGAT
This sequence comes from Acholeplasmatales bacterium, assembly GCA_003249785.1. Classification (GTDB taxonomy): domain Bacteria; phylum Bacillota_I; class Bacilli_A; order Acholeplasmatales; family Acholeplasmataceae; genus Peloplasma. The sequence continues at coordinate 38,515 of QKIB01000101.1, read as the reverse complement.
TGTGGCACACTAGAGATCGTATGCAATGCTTGATCATTATAGGTTAAGGATGCACCTTGAGCTATACTGTATGTACTTTGATCAAAATTTACGTCAAAATAGATGCCTGCATCATTAAAGACTGGCGTCGTTGTTGAACTTGTTCTTTCATATGTAACTAGTTCCTCACTTGCTCCAACATATTGATAAACAGCAGAGTAAATCGGAGGTTGTTGGTAATTGATAAGTTTATATGCCCCATAACCAGCATTAACTGCAGAAACACTATTGACATAGAGACCAGTTTGTTCCCACCAATAATTGTTGTTAATTACTTGCTTAACATGTGGCAAATGGACATAAACACTAGTCAAAATGGATGAAGGGTCTGTAATCGTTAGTTTGGTGTAGGTTGTATTATCAATAATATCACTGTTTTGTGCACTCTTATCATTGCTAACAGATGTATTATAGGTTACATCATAGATACCTGTTGAGTTATATGGACCAATTTCTATATAATCTTGTCCTGACTTTTTATAATGCCCAACCCACTTATAAAACCATGAACCATTTTCATAGAGATTTGGAACTTTGCGTCCAATACCTTCAGATGCTTCGATATAGCTATATGTCGACATATTGGTTACTGTTGTCCCACTCAATAAAGTCGCATTACTTGGTAGATAATAAGTGATTAATCCACGTGCTTCATCAATCATTGGCTTAGTCAAGACCAAGCCATCTTGAATGGGATCACCATTGCTATCAACCTGCTTGATTTCAAGGTCATAAATTGCGGTCGCATAAGATGCTTCAATTTGACGCATAGTTTTTTGCAATGCATAGAGACTACTTGTCTCATCATCGATGGATCCTAACCAATCAATTGAAGAAACGACTCCAGTTTCATGAGGACTTAAAGCATCCAAATCAAATTGATCAGGAATGAAAATACCGTTACTGATACCATAACTACTCGATAAAACATATAAACCTAAATAAGTTTCAGTTTGATCTGATTCAAGTTTGGAAATGAGCAAATCATTGGTTTTATCAAGTGCAACATAACTGAAATAACCCTTGAGATACTGATTGGTTCCTGAATAACTTACGGGTAAGTTTCTAAAAAGGAAATCAGGACTAAATATACCTGTTGCTTCTTCTGACATGTCAAAAGATGTGATATGTTTACCATAATAGGAACCTTTTGGGGGTACTTCAATGAAGAATAAATTGAAAGGTGCTTTTGAATCATCATTGGGATTAGTTGTCATAAACTTACTGATTTGTGCCATTAAGACATCGTTTCCTATTCCATTTGTTGCAATTGTAGCTTCCAAGGTGACTTCTGGAGCATTGCCAACCATATTGGATAACGTATCAAAATTCAGCATATATCCAAAAGCGATGTAGTCAATGGGTCTAAAATCATAAGATGAATACGATAAGAATTCCCAAGTTAAACTATCAGTTTGAATTTTCCCAATCGTAGATCCAAATGCATTATAGATAGCACGTGCTGGTACTGAACTCATATCGACATGATAAGTTGTATCATAACTCGAAATGGCTCTAATCTTTCCATAATTGATGGTATTTGCCATATAAACTTGATTGGCATCATATGTCTGAAAAGGATAAAGATCCAAGGTTCCAATGATACCAGCTGCAACATATTTTGAATAAACATTTCCATAATTGATGGCATCGATGATGGATAATAACCCATTCCCAAAAATACCTGCTGCTTTGCTATGTGTTTCAGAAGCTATATCGTATCCTGTGGTTTCATCGATTTGACTGAATGCAAAAATATCACCATAATTGATGGAGAACCATATCTTTGCCAATTGATTGGTGGCACTTGCACCAATCATCGTAAAATCTGGATTTAAATCATTTCTTGACACAAGACCACTAGCATTTGCATAACCATAAGTAGAAGATAGAGACAATGCTTCAATATGCCCTTGATTAGCACCATTGACGAGTTCTGCATAAGGACCGTCCATCAAGTAGATGAGGCCCGAGGCATCAATTAGATTCATAGATCCCATTGCAGTAACCTGATTCACAACGGATCCAAGATTAATGGCATTGGAAAGCATGCTTTGGTTGATTGCAATCAAACCTGAGGATATGATGTTTCCATTAAAGGATCCGGAAACCAATAAATCGCCATCATTCAGCACATTATCGATGGGTCCAATTTGTTTAGGTTTCTGATCAATGTCATCATAAATGATTTGATTTGCACTATAATAATCCGTATTGCCATTTAAATAGCCGATGCCTGAAACAAAAACATTCAGATCGACTGTTGATCCCATTTGCTGATAAACTGAGATGTCACCACCTTGATAACCATTCAAAAAGGTGTGTGTTTGACTGATTGTATCAAATAAACCATTGACATATAGATTAGTACTAGTTTGTCTTGTGTCATCATTGATGACAACCAAGAGATTACCTTCGTTACGGATTTCATTCAAAGAATATCCTGAACCAGTTGCTACACCTGCAATTTTTATCTCAGTTTGAGTAAGATCATTTTGCGATTCTAGGGTCATATTGCCTGTTTGATAGGCTTGTTGTAAATCGATAGTCGATAAACCGCGAACTGAAAGAATCCCAGCAAACTCTTGGATGAGGGATAAATCAAATGTGTAACTGACTTGGTTAAACAATCCATAATATGAACCGATCACATTGTTGATTTGCATAACACCAGCAATGTGAATATCGGTTGCATTAAGTTCACCGATTGAAAATGAACCTGCTCCAGGATATGTTAATGTAAGTGAACCTTGATTGGTCATGCTGTAACCAATAAAATTTGTATTTTCATTTGCTCCAGATCCATCAACATTCATGATGCCGCTCAGATAGAGAGTTAATGGCTGAGCTAATCTGACATCAAGGGTCATATGGTTATAAAGTTGATGAATTTCACCTGTTTGATCCAAAAGATTTCCGATGATACCACCAACATAGAGTGTACCTACGACTCCAAGATCATCATTGGTCAATAAACTTCCAGTCGTTACAATCTCAGAGATTGAATCGATGCTGCCAAATCCAATAGCTCCACCTAAATAAAGGGTCGATGCATTCGAACTTTCATAACTAAGTCCAATCAAATTCATAGCTTGATATGCTTGACTTATGTGACTATATTGACTGTGTCCAATCAAACCACCGACTGCACTTTCTGAATTACTTACATCATCAATCTGAGTTACATTAGAAAGTAATCCATGGGAGGATACATGTGACAAATTAGCTTTACCTTCAGCAACAAGTCCACCTTCATAGATGACCGGCAAAACCAAGTTCGAATGGGGAACAGTTAAAGTTGCATCAACATAAACATGATCAATCTGTCCATCATTTGCTTGACCTGCTAATGTTGAAATAAGCAGTTTGCTTTTGACGGTTTGATCATCCAAATCATATGGTTCGACAACCATATTTGCTATATTAAGATAAGAAATTGTTCCAAAAAATGAAGCAAATAATGCATAACTTGTAAAATTACCTACTGCTGTTCCATAATGAATAGACAGATTTAAAATTGTATGATGTTGAAGGTCTCCACCCTGACTGACAGTTCTTTCATAAAGCGCAGTTTCAGGAGTCAACTGTTCACTTGTCAATGTCCCATTAAACCCAACATTAGCTGCTTGATAAGCATCATATGCTACACTCTTCATATCAATATCATGGGTTAAAGTGAACGTAGATAACCTAAACATTCCAGAAACCCTAAGAAGCTCATTCATATAAAGGAGATCCTCTGCTGAATCAATAGCTAATTTGCCATTAATGATGTTTAATCCTTGTAAAATAGGATAGTCATTCTTAAGTGTATATTGTATCGTTTCTGCTTCTGTTGTCGCCAAGGACTGATATTGATCGTTAAAATACCATCCAGAATCAAATAACGTATGATTTTGAAATTCATTGGTTAATAATCCAATCGCAAACGATGTATCCGCATTGACATCTGCGTAAATCTGTGAATCATAATATAGATGACTGATGACCCCACTATTTGCATACAATATAACACTAGTTGAATCATTATCAACAACCGCATTCGATTTGATATGTTTTGTTGAAACAAAACTATTGGAAAATGTTCCATAATTGATAGAGACCAACCCAGAAAGATGGAAAGCACCTTCAGCATTGAATCCAGAGACGTCATCTCTATTATCAATCAAATACACATTTTGAACCGTTCCATAATTTTCGCCTACAAGTGCAGATACATAATTCATAATGCCCCACTCGATCGGTTGAATGATAATCGGATTGATGAGTCCCACATTCTTGACTTCTGCTTCTGCACTAATGCGTGAAAACATTGAGACATAACGCAATCCTGAATAGTTGGTTTGATAGTCTTCATCTGTCATGATGGAATCAAAGTAGAGATTTGTAATCTCAAAGCCTTGACCGTCAAAAGTACCAGTAAATGGATCAATGAATCCGATAGGCATGAACCGTTGATTGACATTTTCTTGGACAATCTGATAATAATCGATGTCATTACCTAATACGTAATTCAAATCCAAATAAGCTAGACGATCAATGCCGTTGGATCTTACCGATAACATATAAAGATCATATGCAGTTTCAATGACATAGGTTTTAGAGGGATCAATAGTTGATAAAGAATCAATAATTTCACTGAAATATCTATATGAACTAACATAATCGATGGAGAGCTGTGGTGAAAAATCTAAAGTGTCGCCATCCCATGAATTTGATAAATCATAATCAACAGCGAGGACATGATCTTGTTGGGTAATTTCAAGTGAATATAATAAAAAAAGCGTGACAAAAAACGCAAGTAAAATCTTCTTGAAGATGCGCTTTGTCATGCCTTTAATCCTCCTTAACTACTGAAAAATGTTGAATCTAAACCCCATAATTCTGGGAATCTGTTTGCCTGTATCACATCAACAACTAATTTTAAATGAACGCTACATGACTCTGAATAAATATCATTGTGCTTAACGGGATACATACTGCCACCATCAATCAAATGAATGGTGGTTGTTACATTTTTATTGAGAACTTCTGAGAGATATCCATATCCTTGATCATCATAGATCGGATGATACCCATCACCCATCAAAAACAATGAATAAGGATGATAACTGGCATCTTGGTTACTCAAATACACAGTCTCAACTACGGGATCAATCGGATAAAGTTCACCAGCATCTGTATAAGTTCTAGTCAGTTCCCATTCATCCAGAACCTTAATTCTTGCACGTGCAACTACATTGGGATTAATCTGTATGTCTACGCTTAAATTGCCAATATAGTTTTCACTTAAAGGATCATCTGCATTGATGATAATCGAATGATTATCATAATCATAATATGGACTTGATGTATCAATATAAGTTCCATCAAACGAAATATATGCAGTAACTTCAATGTCACCTATTGAATAATCAAATCCATAATTCGATTGATTTTCAAAATATGCATAGGCGAACAACATGGATGCATTGATGGCAAGAAACAATGAAACAATAGAAAGTCCTAATCTTGAGAAACGTCTTTTCATGAGCTCACCTCACCTTTTGAATTGATGGATTCCACAGTGAAAGCCAAATCAAATGTCATGGTTTGATAATGAATTGGATCAACTAAACTGTCATAATCTCCCCATGCAATGATATCAAGTCTAATATAATCTTCAGGTTTGAAAATCAGTTGATCGATGGTTTGAATCACAGTTTGATTGTATTGCTCGATAGCTAAAAGCTGTTCTTCTTTTGTTATATAACCAGTAATGATTGAATTAACCAGTTCATGATAATCCATGGTGTTTAATGGTGTGTCCGTATTGTAGCCTTGAAAAAGAAGCACGTAAATTAACCCTGGATCCGTTGGACTAAAAGCCAAATGATTCTTTGAAAGCGGAGAATCTGATGATGTTGATATTCTGAGATGTTGAACACTTGCCATTTCAGACAGCATACCTGTTTGATCTTGAATCAGGTCCAAATCATAATCGATGAATGCAAGATCCGTAAAGGACAATGCATCACTTACTATTGTTTCATCAGATTGCATGATAATCGTGATTGAATGCGTTTCAACCGATGCTAAGGATTTACGTTGCACATAAGTTAACCACGCATACGTACTCGAAGAAACAATTGAAATGAGGAGAATGGTCAATAGAACAATCGATAGTTTTTTCATTTAATCACCTGTCCTATCCTGATACACCCATATAAAGACCGTTGATCGTAAATTTCTGATTGGCAAATATATTACTGTTAGTATATGGTGTTCCATCAGCCATTTGACCATAAACATTTGGATCAAAATATAGATCAAAATAGATGATGATCATCGTACTAGTATTCTCTTCATCTTGCATTGGGACATTTGAAACCAATGGATAATAAGTATCATTATCATAAGTAAAGTATCCTTGATGATAAATAATGCCCAAGCTATCTTTTACATCAGCAGTTTCAACTCCAGCATTACTATAAGAAATCTTATCTACTTGATAATAAAATGCAGTTTGCAGTTTGTTCTCTGGAATATCATATCCTTCAGAGATGAGGCCACCCAAATCAAGATGCAGCGATCCAATTGGATTATTGACACTTGTAATTCGAATTGCAAATGAGAATCGTTCCCCTGGAGCTGTAGATCCATCAATAGCAAAAGGTTCAATTGGATTTGGAATATAAAGATAACACAAATCTTCGCCTAAAGTTGTGCAAACATTGTTATTTAAAGTGAGTTCATCACTACCATCACGCTGTGCATTCTGATAGACGAAGAATTCATATTCTGCCTCAATTTCTGATATATGTGATACAAGATTTGCATTGTTAGTATTTGAAATGGTGAACCAAGCATAGGTAATATAAGTGGTAGATACAGTTACCAACAAAATATAGAAAATGGATGATATGATTAATTTTCGATATCGTTTGACACGTTCTATACTCATAATCCTACTTCCTTACTTAAAATTGTTTTTTAATTGTATCCAAGAATGCCTGACATTCAACAAATTCGTTTTTACCAAAAAGTTTTGTAAACAGTTTAGACAAGTCTTCAATTTCATCCTGCATAAAAGGTAGATTTAGCGTCTCAAATTTACGAAGAATCTTTCTTGCTACCATGTAATCAAGTGCTTCAAGTTCTGTGCCTCCACATGCAACATAAACCGGAACAAACATCTTGATTTGTTTCATGATACGATTCCCGAAAGTCACTTTAAAATTCTCAGTGATGAAGCTATCCAACTTTTCCAAGCGATCCATCGTATGTTTAGAGATTGCATGTTCATGGAAGGCAATATTGAAAAGTTGATTAAGATATTCATAACTCATGGTGATACCTTCGGTATCAGGTGCATCTATATAATTTGATTTTGAATTGATTTCAATTGGTACTGCTCGGTCATAAACCTTATCGGTAATAGTAAATGTTGAATCATCTTTATTCGCAGTTCCGACAAACCAAACATTTTGAGGTAACAAGATCTTTCCTTTAACGAGATGCTTGGGATCACCAGGCTTTGTATCGCTGACGACATCGATCAGCCATTGATCTGCATCTGGCATTTCCAAAATAGAAAGGAGTTCAGCAAAATAATATTCAACACGTGCTAAATTCATTTCATCAAGAACAATGATATTGATATCATCACGATAGGTGGTTTCATAAACAGCTTTTAGAAAGTCTGTTTCATTGAACTTCTTCGTGAATTCATTCAAATAACCAATCATTTCAGCTCTATCTCTCCAGGAAGGTTGAACAGGTATGATGCTTGCATTATTTCCAAAAAACTTACCCATTGCATAAGGTAGCGATGTTTTCCCTGTTCCTGAGATTCCTTCTAAAATCATTGTTCTTGACGTTGCCAAGCCAGAAAAGAATGCTGAGATTATCTTTTTATCATAAAACAAACCAAGCTTTGATGCTGAGAAATCGATGAATTGATTTACCATGCTCTTTAAGTTGATCATGTGTTCTTCCTTCATGATTGGAATATGCTTTTCTTGATGATAAAAATCATCAACTTGCAAGAGCTTAACAAATCTTGAATTCGCATAACGATTTTCTGAATTCAACTCTTCTTCTGCATTTTCATTCAGTTCATCAGGATTGAGTCCCAAGCTAGAGACTTTAAGTGCAAGAATTTTATTCTTTTCTTCAATTAACTCAATTGTTTTTTGATTCAATGCAGAGATTTCTTCCATTAATTGATCTTTTTCTATTTCTGACTTAGTAAATCGAATATATTTGTTACCAAGTTTAACCAATTTGTAACCAATGATTCCAATGAATACAAAATTAGCGATCAAAACACCAAAAGCCATTAACCAGTCCACAATCGAAAAACTTGCGCTTGCAGAGATGAAATCTCTACCTATTTGTCCAAACCCATTAACGAACAATTTACCGATAGCTTGAAACAAACTTCTGAAAAAATCCAAAAGTGCGGTAAACAGTTGATTAAGAAGATTAGTATAATAGCGCCCAAATTCTTGCATGAGGAATCCTTTCTAATTAAGACAACCAATTTGACAAGATCTTATCTTTAATCTTTTTAGTTTGTACTTCTAATTTCTTGATGGCATGCTGATACTTCTTCTTGAAGCTTGCCTGGAATCTGACTTGCTGATAATGATCCATATTTTTAATCAAGATCGTGATTTCAAACATCAGCAATGTCAAAACCGGCATTAAGATGAACACAGCAAAGCCTTTTGGGGTTTGTAGGTAATCAAGCATGGATCCAAATCCAATGACCTTCGCATGATAAGTCCCAATAATTTGATCCATCGTTATAACCTGACTTTCCAAACTGCCGACACTCAGGTTTGTTTCTACATAAGTTGATCCGTGATCTTCATAAATCATCTCTACGTAACCCGTGACAAATTGATGCGCATGTTCGTCATAATAGGTCACATAAGTTCCTTGATTGATCTGAGTAGTGAGTGATCCCTCATCAATGAGATTGATGAAAATCACATCACCTTGATTATATAGCCCAGATGCCTCGGAGCTTTCAGCTGATAAAAAGCCTAGACCCATCAATTGTGCAACATCATCGGATTGATTTAAATCCTTATTTGCGAGTGTAAAAATCAATAAAGTAACAATCAGCAGGATGAACAAAGCTGTTGTTACTCCATGAACACACCTGATTAAATTGGGATGAATGTTCTTGTTCATGGTATCCCCCTAGATCGATGAAACATTGGGAGGAAGTGCACCATCAAATGATGCACTTTCCCTTGACATGACTAATGTTTCTAGAAAATACGATCTTATGCTTAGATTGATGTACCTTCAAATGTGAATGATGTAGTAATCATTCTACCAAGTAATGAGTTATAAGCTTCAGCATCCCAACCTTCAAACCATATACGGATGGAAACTTGACCCCAATAAGTTGTGTCATATGTTGTGTCTGCTGACATATGCAAGACGAGTTGAGCATTGTCTGCATCATCAACTGCTGTAATCGTTGGAGCAGTGACAACTGCATCAGTACCAGAAATCAATGCACCAGTCTTGACATAGTAATAATTGTATGAACCTGGATCACCTTGACCAGCTGCAACACCATCACTGAAATCAGCAGGTGTAACACCATCACCACCTAAAACTGTGTTATATGCACCAGCGTTGTCACCAGCAGGAAGTTCATAAACAAATGGGTCAGTATCTAATACATTATTCCCTCTTAATGAAATGCGCATTGCATTTGCAGGATTCACTGCAATTGAACTACCAGAAGAAACTGCTGTTCCAGTAGGAAGTGCTGATGTTCTTATGAAAGAAACATCAGATGTCCATGTTGAAGTGGTTGCAGAAAGATTGACGCCTGTCCATAAAATAGCGTTTGCATTATTTGATCTGAACAATATATTGATTCTTAGAACAGAAGCTGTTCCATCATCTGTAACACCTAAAGTACCCAGTGTTGAAAATTGTGAATCACCAACAGGTGATGTCACGTGATTGAATGCAAATCCGCCAGGATAATTGGTTGCAATGTATGCATCAATCATTTCTGTGGTAAGTGCAGTTACCCAAGTTGTTCCATCTAAGGAAACTTCAATACCATTGTCTGTTATAACGTCCGATTGGAAAGGTTGAACTTCGGAAACGTTCGTAATCGTAAACCACGCAAATGTCGTCGTACCAAATGCTACCACTGATAAGAGGACCGCAACAACTGATAATAATAATTTTCTAGCAATACTACTCATGATTCATTTCTCCTTTAATTTTTATATTTTTCTATGTTTCATTTATGAAGTGCTGCTTCTTGCAGCTTTAAATCTTAATTGAACTTTGATTCGATCACTTAGAATGGAGTTGAATGCATCCGCATCCCAGCCTTCAATCCAGATCGTTACAACAATTTTGCCTCGATAATATGTTTTACCTTGAACATTGACTTGATCAGTTGGTTGTAAACGTGCAACTCTTGACGTATCATCTAAAGCAAGATAAGGATCATATGGATCAAAGGATGACAGTCTATAACTGATGTTTGTTAATGGTTCGGGTAAGATGAGACTCATATTGGAACTGGCAAGAAAGTAACTATATGCACCGTAAGATATACCATATCCTCTGGTTTCATCTTCAGAAGGATCATAGATCAACATGTTAAGCTCATCATCACTTCTGGTATCATATGGATTCTCTCTATCTTTCAGTTCCCTAATGGATATTCGGACAGCATCGCTGGCGTAATAGACATGTTCTTCATTCTTTTGAACAATATCGGTTACCAAGGGTCCATTGATGAACGCAACTTCAGGTTTCCAGTGAATCCCTTGTGATACAACGTATGTGCCACTCATCGTCGTATCATAAGATACTTGTGAATTGACATTATCAACCAAATAAATGTCATGCTCTGGTTGAACGGTCTGTATCCATAATTCGAATGTCAGGTAGTGTTGGTTGGGTATAACTGCTTCATTTTCACTCAATCCCCCTCTTTGAAAATTAATTCCATCAGTGGATGTGACATCCACAAGTCTGACGTTTCTTAAGATTTCATCCAAGGCAGCTGCAGGTAAGTCTTGTGCATAATTAATGCCGTCTATGGAGATTAACAATTCATTACCACTTGTTGCAGTTAAGGACATCCCATCAACTGTATTGACTGATGCCATACTAATCCAAGCATATGTTACAGTTCCAAAAATCATAAAGACTAGTGTTAAAGCAATCAATGAGAGATAAAACCTTTTTAAGTAGATCATCATTGGCTTATACCGTATTATCGTCGATTGCAAAGACCATCTGAAGTTTGATGTTGCCACCGATAATTGCATCTGTGGTATCTGGATCCTGACCTTCAAGCCATACGATGACTGAGAATTTCTTATACTCATCTGGTTGGAAGTTCAAGATCTTCTTTCTTGTTACAATACTGTTGGAGAGGAAATACTTGGTGTCTGGTAAAATGCCGGGATACGATGGATAATTGCCATTGGCATCTGCAGTATCTGGTTTTTGAAACATAGTTGCACTACCATCTTCGATAACCAAAACCCTTACTGATTTATCAAGATCATTTTGTGAATCAGTGATTTTGATTGAGTAAATCACATCAACTGGTTCGTTACCTTCATTCTTGAGATAAAATGTATAGGCAATGTAATCATAATCCGGGTCTATAAAATTCCCATCTGTCTGTTCAATCTCATCAAGTTTGATCCAGGAATAGGTGATATCTCTTGCATCATTGACAGGTTGTGTCATCAACTGAGGTTCTGGAAGTGTGAAAGTTGAATCATTGGACAAGATGATACCTCTGTGATAGGCTGTGTAATCCACCGACATCACGAAGTTTCCACTGCTTTGTCCGTAATAACTAATGATGGCGAACAACACGGATAGAAATCCTGATACCATTAAGCTTACTCTGAGTAATCGACTTCTTCGTGCCATTTTTCTTGGAGAAACGATTTGTGAGATAGTCATCAGCATCACTTCCTTTCCTCTACACGCACATTATATATGGCAAATTTTTCTATTTTATTACTCAATTGTTAAGTTTTTGTTAATTCAACAGAAAGCCACAAACTGTAAAAAAAAAGATCCCTTAAGGGATACTTCTTATTCATTATTTTTATAATCTTGTTTTGCGGTTTATTTAGAAGATTTTCATCAACTTAGAAATTCGAATGTAATGTTCAACGCCCTTGATTAGAACGGATTCATCAAAATTGAAGTAACAACTATGGAGTGGATGTATATACCCTTTAACTTCATTTCTTGTTCCTAACATGATAAACAAACCAGGAACCACTTTTTGATAAAAGGCAAAATCTTCAGCAAACATCATCGGTCTAATTATTGTGAACATCGAGGGATCTAAATCTTGTTTTAGTGTTTCAAATAAATGGTGATCATTAATTACAGGAGGATAGTAATCCATGATATCGTTTTCCACATGGACATCATACAGTTCTTCAATACCTCGATCTATGTTTCGCATTTGATCTTTCAACTTTTGATATACTGCATCATTGAAACTTCGAATCGTTCCTGATATCTTCACTTCATTGGCGATAATATTGCGTGCTTCACCACCTTGGATCGTCCCAACTGTAATCACTGCATGTTCCAAAGGGTCTATCATTCTGCTGATGATTTGATGATAAAGATGAATAAGTTCTGACGCTGCTAAGATGGCATCATGACCCAAATGAGGTTGTGCTGCATGTGCTGATTTTCCAGTGATCTTAAGATTAAACTCACCGTTTTGAGCGAGCATCGGTCCGTCAACTAAACCATATTGTCCTTCTTTAAGTCCTGGATAGAGATGAATCCCGTAGATTGATGTAATCTGGTATTTATCAAAAAGGCCAGATTCTATGATAACTTTCGCTCCACCAGGCCCTTCTTCTGCTGGCTGAAAAATCAGAACAACAGTTTTTTTGAGTGCAGGTAGAGCTGCTATGTAGGATGCAAATCCTAAAAGCATTGCCAAATGCCCGTCGTGTCCGCACGCGTGCATTTTAAAAGGATGCCGGGACTGAAAGGATACAGCAGTCTTTTCTTCGACCGGTAGTGCATCCATATCTGATCGAAAAGCGATCGCTTCCGCACTAGAACCTTTTCGAACTGCAATGATACCGGTTTGAGCTACCGTTTCTGTTTGATATCCCATACTTTCAAGTTCTTTTTTCAGATAAGCACTTGTGAGAAAAAGATCAAATGCTAATTCTGGAATTTGATGAAGATCTTGTCTGTACTTTTTCAAAGACTCTATCATATGTTCCTCATGTTCTTTTTTCATGATCAATTAGTTTTTGTTTCAAGTCAACATGATCTGGTCCAGAGTATCCTCTCATCGATCCATCTTTACCAATAACTCTATGACAAGGCACGATAATGCCAATTGGATTTTTCTTGCAAGCTTGACCTACAGCACGTATTGCACTCGGTCTTCCAATCATCATAGCGATTTCCTGATAGGTTTTAGTTTCACCATAAGGGATGGTTAATAATGCATGCCAGACTTCTTGTTGAAATGGCGTTCCACGATCAAATTTGATTGGAATCGTGAAAATTTCAGAGTCATGATTAAAATAGTTTTCCAATTCTTTTTGAACTTGGTTAATTGCTGGATCCTTATCGGATTTCAGTCCCGAATTATCGATTGCCATATCAGTGACATAACCATCATGTATCTTAAAATAGATATTGCCTAACGGACTCATGTAATTTCCAATCATTGTATCACCCTTTCTCGCCAATCCTAATTAACTGTGACTGCTTCTTCGATCTGATTCATGAAACACCTTATCAACCAAAATAATTAATGCAATAATAAAATCAACTTTCTTGTCTTCATGAATCGTTATTTGGTATGTGTCTCCCCATGAAATCCATTTTTTAGTGACGTTTGCAACTTCCTTTTCCCCATCAAGAATTGAAAAAGTATGTCCCATGATGTCACCTTTAACTGCATAATCACCCATAGAACATTGAACGGAGAGATGAGTTCTAAGTGAAATCTTCTTTCTAATTTCAGCGACAAAATTATCCATACTATCTAATAGCAAGTATGTCGGCATGAATTTAAAAAGTTTCTTTCGCATTCTATAGATGGTTTCATCAGTTGAATCCTTAATCAAATCCAAACGATCATGCATAGAAAAAACTTTGCCTTTCCCATGATATATGACATTCTGTGCTTCATCAAACACTTGATAAGTATCTCGAATCGAAAATACTTTCTGCTTCATGTAAAATTGTTTCATACAATATCCCTCTCTTATTTTTTTAGTCTAGATGATTAATAATCATCCGTATTTTGATTATTCACATCAAAAAACTTCAATCTACTTTCCAGTTTATTAAGTTCTTCTTCTAGTACCACTGGAAGTTTCGAACCTATAGTATGATAATATTCTCTAATTGATTCGACTTCATGAAGCCATCCATCAGTATCAATGATTCTTAAAGTTTCCATGTCGTCTTCAGTAAGATCCAAGCCAGTCAGATCAATGGACCCTTTGGCAGGCACATAACCAATAGGTGTAAGTTCAGCTTTGACAGATTCATCACACCGTTCAAAGATCCACTTCAACACCCGTGAATTTTCACCGAAACCTGGCCAAATGAATGCGCCATCTTCATTCTTTCTAAACCAATTGACATAAAAAATCTTTGGAAGCATCGCATAATTCGACTTTTTGCCCATATCCAGCCAATGTTGGAGATAATCACCAACGTGATAACCGATGAAAGGTAGCATAGCAAAAGGATCTCTTCTCACTTTGCCAATTTCTTTGGAAATGGTGGCTGCTGTGAGCTCTGATCCCATCATGGAGCCCATAAAGACACCATGTTTCCATCCAAGACTTTCATGAACGAGCGGAATGGTTGATGGTCTTCTGCCTCCAACCAAAATAGCAGAAATTTCAACACCTTCTGGCTGATCCCATTCCTCTGCTAAAACTGGACATTGTGAAGTTGATACAGTAAATCTGGAATTTGGATGAGCAGCTGGAGTTACAGAATCTTTTGTCCAATCTTGTTTTTTCCAATCCATCAAGTGTTCGGGAACTTCTCCATCAATCCCTTCCCACCAGACATCTAAATCATCTGTGATTGCAACATTCGTGAAAATCGTATTTTTCTCAATTGCCTTCATTGCATTATAATTGGATTGATAACTTGTTCCTTTTGCAACTCCGAAAAACCCAGATTCAGGATTGATTGCATAAAGTTTTCCATCTGGTTTCATCCATATCCAGGCGATATCATCACCAACAGTTTCCACTTTCCATCCTGGTAATGTTGGAATGAGCATAGATAAATTTGTCTTACCACATGCACTTGGAAATGCACCAAGGATGTACTTTGTTTTACCTTCTGGATTGGTTAATTTCAAGATCAGCATATGTTCTGCCATCCACATTTCGTCTTTGGCTATTTTCGATGCTATTCTTAAAGCTAAACATTTCTTTCCCAAAAGAGCATTCCCACCATATCCAGAACCATAAGACCAGATCAGTCTTTCTTCAGGAAAATGTGCAATGTATTTATAATCAATGGGTGTTGATGGCCATTCCAGATCTTCTTGTCCTGGTTCCAATGGGTAACCTACAGAATGCAAACAAGGAACAAAGGCATCTTGTTCTTTAAGTGCTTCAAGAACTTTAGATCCAAATCTGGTCATCATCCGCATATTGACAACGACATAAAGGCTATCAGTAAGTTGAATGCCTATTTTTGATAATGGAGAACCAAATGGACCCATCATATAGGGAATAACATACATCGTTCTTCCCTTCATGGAGCCACGAAACAATTCAGTCATTGTTTCTTTTAAAACTTCGGGATCACGCCAATTATTAGTTGGACCAGCATCTTCTTCTAATTGAGATGCAATGAACGTTCTATTTTCAACCCTTGCAACATCCGACGGATCACTAAAGAACGCATATGAACCTGGTCTCTTTTCAGGATTTAGTTTTAATGCCTTCTTGGTTGATACTAGTTCACTCATGAACCGTTCATTTTCTTCATCACTACCGACACACCATACAATACGATCTGGCTGGCATAATGCTGCCATTTCATCAACCCAGCCTTGTAATTCTTTGTAAGTCTTCATCATTTTCTCCCTTTGTTCTTCTTGTTATTCTAATGCTTTCTGAACTGCATGCTTGACATGCAACTCCATGGTATTGAAAATTGGAACTTCAACATCATCATGCGAAATCAGTAGTGGAATTTCGGTGCAACCTAAAATAATACCTTGAGCACCTTGTGCGATCATTTTCTTGATGATGTGAATGAATTTCTGTTTGCTTGAAAGTTTGAATTTCCCTAAAATGAGTTCTTTATATATGACATCATGAATCAGATGTTGCTCACTATCTGTAGGTAAAATAACTTCAATTTGATCTTCTGAAAGGATTGATGGATACATGGGACTTTCCATCGTGTACTTAGTCCCTAATAACCCTATTTTATTTAATCCTTTGAGAAGAATTTCAGAACGTGTAGTTTTTGCGATATGAAGCACCTCCAAACCAGATCCTTTTTCAACTTCATCTGCAACAAGATGCATCGTGTTGGCTCCAATCATTAAGAAATCTGCACCAGCGTTTCTGAGTTTGATAGCTTCGTTAATTAGAGACTCTGTTATTACTTTCCACTTGTTATTTTCAAGTAGGAACTCCAGTTCATGATAGTCATACGAATACATGATAATTTTTGCAGAGTGTGCTCCACCTAATGCAGTTTTGGTATAGATATTGATGAGTTTATAGTACTCAGTTGTTGATTCCCAACTCATCCCTCCTAAAATGCCAATAGTTTTCAAAATTAATCTTCCTTTCTTTTTTCCATCTTAATCCGAAGTAGTTTTTCTTTATTGAGTACATAATTCTTAAGCAAGAATGGTGCCCATCTTCTTTGAAGATGCTTCTCATGTTCGTTCCATTCGATGAGCTTTTTTTGCATCCATTCGATCATCTCATCGAAATAATGATATGTTGTTCCAACTAGGTGTATATTTCCCTTTTTCCATTTCTAAAACGATTTGTACAATCTGATCGTTGATTGGTGTTTCACAATTATGAAGATCACCGTACGCACATACGACACCGTTGATTGCTTGAATTTCACAAGGTTTATGCTTCTCAATATCTTGAAGCATACTAGATTTCAAGTTTTTATGTTTTTTGATAGCAAGTGGAATAATCATGAAGCTGATTTGCTTTTTGATCCATCCATGATAATCCAAAAGCTTTTCGATGTTTTTACCTTGTATTGGTTCGATCTTGATTTGAGCAGCATGAGCTACTTCAATACATTCTTTGATAATCAGCTGAACCAGTTTTCTTGATTTTTTATTTTGAGCAATTTCGCCAAAAGTCGCACCGAGTACTGCTGATAATCCGCTAAACGCACTATTGACAAGGAGTTTTGCCCATCTTGCACCAATAAAATTCTCCTCAACATCAACGTGCCCCATCGTTTCAAGTAGTTGTTTAATTGTTTCGAGTTTTTCCTCTTGATGGGTTCCAAAGGAACCCAAACTGAACGATAGTGTTTCATTTGTTGCTTCTGAAGTGAGTTCTGAAGAGCCATTGCCAATCATGGTTGCACCCCATGCCATAGCACTACCAAATGTTCGATCTTTTCCAATGACATTTGAGACAGATAATTCTGGCATTCCGTTTTGCATGGTGCATATCACGCCATCTGTTTTCAGATATGGGACAAGATTTTTAACGACTTGTTCATTATCGAGTTGTTTCGTCATCAAAAAAATGATGTCATACTGCTCTTTCATCTCAGATGGTAAGAGTGCATTGACTTTCTGATAGAATTCTTGTGTTCCAGTCACATGTGCTCCATGTGCTTGGATGCCTTTGATGTGTGCTTCATTACGACTGATCAGATCAATATCATAACCAGCTTTCGCGATATATGCGCCAAGAATTGTACCCATTGCACCAGCACCATAGATTGCATATTTCATAAGAACACCTCTTCATGACAGGATTTAGGAAAAGCATAATCGAAACTTCTAGTTTCATTATACTATAGACCAATAAAAAAAGCATGAGTATTTATACTCTTGCTTTATTTCTTACTATGAATCAATAGGATTAACTGGTCCACACAGTTTTGATATAAAGATTCATCAAAATAGGTTGTGTCAATATGAATGATTTCACCAAAAAGCTGATTCTCATGACGTTCATTCATGATATTAAAAAACTTTTCATAGGATAGTAATCCCGTTGATCGATGCACGGGATGTCGAGATGGGTCACGATCCACGTATCTTTGATACAACACTTTGGCATCACCTGTCATCCATAAAGTAATAACCTGATGGTGTTCCAAATTCAAACGTTGTTGTAATGATTTCAATTCTTCATCTTTGAAATTACTCTCAAGAATGATGTCTTGATTGATTTTCAATGATGTTTGTGCCAGATGCAACATGAACTCAAACGTTGCATGTGAGAGTTTGAGATTTTCATTACGATCTTGAAATCCTATCGTGTCACCAAGAATCTCTTTAATCTCATCTTTAATGTAGCATGGAATATTCAGTGTTTTGGACAATTTTCTCGCACATGTCGATTTGAGTGCTGCCAATTGACCAGAAATTAATATCAAATGAGCCATATGATACCCTCACATTTCCAGATCAAGTGCATCCTTGAATAAGTCGATCAATCTGAGATCAAGCACATCCTCAAAATAAATTTGCATGGTGTGTTTTTCAGTAAAATGATACATTGTTAGGATGGTTTCATATGCACTGTTTGACTGCGTGAAAATATTCACATGGTCTTTAAAAAAGACCAACATAATTGATGGGCGATGATGTGGTTTTAGATGTTCATATTTTGGAATATAGAAATAAGGATTCTTGACAAAAAGCATTTCCTTAACATCAAATGATGCTCGATGAATGAAATTTATTAGCTGATCAAAGACTTTCTTTCCATCTTCGTTTAAAGATGATCGATATACATCAAAATCCATGCTATCCCTCTTTTTTAATCCATCGTATTACACTGATTCATAAGTCAATTCATGAACAGGTTGTTTTGCAAAGACTTTACGTCCCAAAAGCATAATATATGCAACCAAACTGAATCCAAAAATAAATATCAAGATATAGATGATTGTTGGAACCAAAGGTTGAAACAGATTCAATACAGGGATTTCTGAATGATACAAAGGATTGATGAAAAACATGTTAAATGATCCATCTTGTATCCACAAATTGTGCATACCATTCAAGATGATGGCAAATAATGTCAACATCACAAAGACATAAGTTCCTTTGAGAAAAGATTTGATATCCAATGGCACATGATTTGCAAGTAGGACCATACCCATGACTGCCATACCGCCATGATGCACCATGGTCTGGATGTTGATACCAACTGTCGAAGTATAGACAGTCGATGGATAGAACATCACTGCAGCACCAGCAAAAAAGCCAAAGGTTGCTAAAAACATATACATGGCGTTACGCACTTCACCCTTTTTAAGGAATGATGCGATTAAAGCAATATACATTGGTGTTGAACAAAATTGGAATGGAAAGGCATACCATTGATAATGCCAGTTGTTGACATATGTAAAATTGATTTGTTTATAAAGTTCAAAAACAATCATAATGATTGCCATCGTTCTTAGGAACAATTGTAGTTTTCTTTCATCTGCATGTCGATAACGAATGGTTAAGATAACCATCGTCAATAAAAAGAGAAACAAAGACAAATACTGAAACCAACTTTCAGCAAAAGAACCGTACATGACGGGTCGATTCATCTGTGTATTGAGTAATTCTAATATCGTTTGCATACTTTCACATCCTTAATAGCCTTTTCATTATAACATATCTGTTATGAAATTCTCTATATGCAACCGATTCTATACATAGACACTTGTTGTTTTTATCTTTATTTCAGCTCAAGGACAGCGATTGCTTCAATATGCACAGTTTGTGAAAACATATCAACCGGCTGTAAAGTTTTAATCTGATAAAACTTAAGCAAGTGTTTCAAGTCTCTCACTTGTGTCTTAGGTTCACAGGAAATATAGATGACTTTTTTCGGTTTCAACTGAATGACGGCATCTAAAAAAGCCTTTGATGCACCATCGCGGGTTGGATCCATGATGAGAATATCAATCTTTTGATTGATCCTTTGAATTTGATTTTCAACATTGCCATTGATGAATGTTATATGATTGATTTGATTTGATTTCATATTGAAAATGGCATCTTGATGTGCATTCAGATTGGTTTCAATAGCAATCACTTCTTGAGCACGCAGTGCTGCAAGTAAAGAGATTGTTCCTATGCCTGAATAGGTATCCAAAACAATGTCTGTTTTCTTTATTTCAGCCAAATCTAGTGCTTTTTGATAAAGTTTGATCATTTGTATTGGATTCACCTGATAAAAAGATTGTGCAGACAATCTGAAACGAATGTCATCAATTCGATCTTCGATAAAGCGTGAACCAGACAATAGTTTTTCATCTTCCATCAAGACGAATTTCGTACGCTTATGATGGATATTTTGAATCACACCTTTGATTTTTGGAAATGATTTCATCAATTCTGATGCTATTTTCTTACCATTCGGTAGAAGATTGCCTTGTGTAACAAGGACTACAAGCATCTCTTTTGTAGCATATGATTTACGAATCAAAATATGCTTGATGATGCCAATATGTCGATCAAGATCATATGCTGGAATACGGTATTGATTCAGTAATTTCTCCGTTTCATCAAGAACCAAGTTAGCATCCAAGTCCTGAATATGACACTTCAGATATGGTAACACTTCTTTGCTATGTTCACGATACAAACCCAATCTTAATTTATGATTGACAGTGGTTGCACTAGCAACAATTTTATGGCGGTAGTTCAATGGTTTAGGATTTTCTATGATTGGTCTAATCTCAGTCTTGATATGATTCTGACTAAATAAGTCTACTAAATACTGTTGTTTCATTCTCAGTTGTTCATTATAATTGATATGCAAAAAGTCACAGCCTCCGCACTTATAGAAAATAGGGCAGATGACTCTGACTCTGTTTGGCGATTTAGTGATGAGATCCTCTTCGATGACAATATGATCTTTCCGATTTAAATCTTCTGCAATCTCGTCTTCAAGCATATACCTCACCGATAGATTGTTATCGCATATCGCTTCAGTCATTTCATTGAGTTTTTTGCATGTGATCTTCATATCAACCTCACATCGATTATTCTTGCTGGTAGTCCTTATTCAGGAAAGTCACGCGATTATGTCCTTTGCTTTTAGATATATACATAGCATGATCCGCACGATTGATAGCTTGAAGCAAACTTTCGTTCTTGGCTAAAATGGTTGCCCCGATGGAAACAGTTGACTGTATGCGATCTTCAAGATCACGATGACCTGAATTTTTAACAAGAATTCGCAATTTTTCTGCAACAAATTCAACATTATCCTGATCAATGTTTCTTAATAAGACTACAATTTCATCTCCACCATAACGGATGACAAAATCATTCGCTTTAAGATTATACTGAATCGTATTGGAGACAGTCTTTAAGACTTCATCACCCATCAAATGACCGTACTTATCGTTGATTTCCTTGAAATCATCAATATCCATGAATAAGATACCAAGTGATTCTTCTTTACTGAATCCAGAAAAAATCTGTGGGAATTCTTCATGAAGAAATCTTCTGTTGAATAAACTCGTCAAAGGATCAATCAAATTTAATTTCTTCTGAATCATCAATTCTTCTAAAAGTAGATTTCTCTCAGTTACATCAGTGAAGACCTCGATGGCTCCATGAACTTCATCATTTTCTAGATAAGGAATCACTCTGACATGGACGCGAACTCGATGACCGTTTTTGTGATGGAGATAGACAAAATGTTCTTTAATCACGTTTCCTTTGATACTATCCACCAGTGGACATCCATCAAGACATAGTTTATTGCCTGCATCATCGACATGATTTAACTTATTGTCAAAGCAAAAAGAATTGGTCATTTCCCCTTGAGAAAAACCACTGATTTGACTTGCTGCTGGATTGAAATACAAGATCTTTCGATCTTTATCAACAATATATATTGCTTCATGAAAAGATTCAAAGAGTTGTGTTAGTTTAGTTAGTTGATCCATGATTCACCTCGTGTTTATTTTTTGGAAGCCTTGTCTATTCTGACTACCCCATGATCCACTTTCACGAAGTGCTGAGAAGGTCGAAAAGACACGTTGTAGACTAATCATTTGTCGATACCCAAAATTTTCAAAAACTGCTACAAGAATTAATACAATTGTTTCTTTCGTTGAGTAAAAGACTGACTTCTTTTCTGCAATAAGTAATGAGAATAGTGATATAACAATACCAAATCCAATGGTTACAGCAAATAAGACTATAACTAAAGGTTGATTCAAAATACCAATGGATAGTCCAATAATCAGAGCAATATATCCAATCATTTCTAAAAATGGTCCAATCATTTCAAAAATAAAAAAATATGGAAATCCAATCATTCCAGGTTGCTTGAAATGAGGGTTGAGCAATAACCTTCTATGGTAACTTAAAATATCTAATAATCCTCGCTGCCACCTATTTCTTTGCTTCAGTAAACTTCTTAAATCACTTGGAAGTTCAGTATAGCAATTGGCATGATGGACATATTCTACGCGATATGGTTTATGCTTTTTAAGTGCTTCATACGTCAGTCTGACAACAAGTTCCATATCTTCACCAACTGTATCTTTCTTTAATTCACCACTGATGGTTAGATAACCACCAGTTGCAATCAGAGATTGTCTTTGAAAAAGACCGAATGCGCCAGAGATAATCAGTAAGCTCTTAATCTTGGACCAACCGATTCTTCCTGTTGTAAATGCTCTTAAATACTCCAAAGTCTGGAACCTGACTAAAGGTTTTTTACCAAGTCCGCTGTGCTCAATTTTTCCTTGATCAATCTTACAACCATTGACCGGAACAATATTCCCGCCTAATGCGATATGATCAATCGAATTATCCAAGGTGACACTCATCAGTTTGAGGAGTGCATCTTCTTCAAGCAATGAATCCGCATCAATGCCACAAACGTAATCGTTTTTAGCAACATTGATCCCAAGATTGAGTGCATCTGCTTTACCACCATTTTGCTTGTCGACAACAATCAAATTAGGAATGGATCTGTTGACATAAACCCCACGGAGTGGTTTTGTTTTAATCTTTGTTTTGAAAAAGGGGTGTTTGCGTTCCAACTCAAAATGATTAATTAAGACATTGATGGTGTCATCTTTAGAACCATCATTCACAACGATAACTTCATATTTCGGATATTTAAGATTTAAAAGCGAAGTAATACTTTCAATAATGCTTTTTTCTTCATTATATGCTGGTGCGATAATGGAAATACTCGGTAAGAGATCATGTTCAAAGAGCATCGTTTCCGTTTTGATTTGCCACATATCCAATCTTTGTTTCGAACCCTTCAGAGAAATAGAAAGCAAAATCAAATATATCAGATTTGCCGTCATAAAGTAAACCACTAGATAGTTGTTGATACTGACGATCAGATATTCAAATACGTTGACAGTTCCATTCCAGATTGCAGAAAGATTGGTTACAAAAAATAAGAAAGGGAAGATGAGAACTGCAAAAACAATCCAAATTGAAATCCAGCGTATTTTTCGTTGTTCTCTTGCTGCTTTTTCTCTAGGATAAACTGGTTGTAGTGATTTTTCAATTCCGATTTTTTTCAGTAAATCCGTTTTAAGATAAATGGAAAACTGCTCATGAATATATTTATCGTTTGCAGCATATTTCTTAATCACAGGCAATAGTTTTTTCTCTATAACACTATCCTGGTTTAAATTCATAAAATCAATGAAATCCTCAATAATATGGAGTCGTAATATATCTTCAACGATTTGCATGATATATGCATATTCATTGTTTTCAAGCTTGAGCATCATATAATCCAGACGATGTGCCAATACGCGTGTGATTGACTGTTTTTGAGCATTTTTCTTAATGGTTTGATAACGATCAATGACATGCAATAATAATTGTGATGAATCATAGACAATCTTTGATAGGCTATTGACTCGATCTTCATCCAGTTGAGTTCCATCCATCGAGTCAATCAGATGATCAACCATTTCTTCAGTGATGATATTTGCTGCTGCAGAAATGGCAACTTTTTGAATTTCTTCACTTTCTGATTTACAATAATTATCATTTGCAATTTCATCTGGATACATTTTTGCAATGGCTTTTATTGCAAGCATTCTGATATCAGGTGATAAGACAAATTCATGGAATGCGCGTAGTAAGTAAGCTTTCAGTTGTTCATCCCTAGAATTGCTTGATAAAGCGATAATCAGCTTTCTGATTTCAGCTCTTTTGTCATTAAAATATCGTGGAATCAAAGATTTGATTTTAATATAATGATTTCTAAAGAGGGTTTGTATCCATCGTTGATAAGTCTCCGATGATCCCACCAACATTTCAATACTTTGTTCAAAGATTTCTTTATCCATCACATCGAGTAAAGCGTTGATTAGATAGAGTCTCACACTCTCATTTTTCTCATTAG
The DNA here is from genome assembly GCA_003249785.1 of Acholeplasmatales bacterium. Lineage (GTDB taxonomy): Bacteria > Bacillota_I > Bacilli_A > Acholeplasmatales > Acholeplasmataceae > Peloplasma. The sequence goes on along the minus strand of QKIB01000101.1, from coordinate 13,865 downwards.
GAAGTCTTTTTTTCAAAACGCTCCAAGCTTGTTCAGTCTTGAGCATTTCGAGGTAAAAAACCGCAATTTTTCTTTTGTTAATGGAAAGAGCGTTGATATTATGAATCTGTTTTTTGGTGAACATATCATTAGAGAGATCTTCAATGACACGTTTTCTGATTTCCGGTTCTATTTCGACTTGTGTCTCCATATCAATGAAGGCATCAAAGAAAAATCGGTCTGTTAGTTTAGACTTGATTTCTTTTTGATCAAAATATTTTTCAAATAGATAGTCTCTAGCCAAACCTTGTTTTCTGATGAATCTGCTGTTAATAGCTTTTTGTATAAGAATAGCAATCAAAAGAAGGGTAGCAATTAAAGCAAACGCACCAAAAATAAGCCATGCTGTTTGTACTGTCATAGGCGCTTCTTCCATTCGCGGAATCGCTGTACGTGTCCAATGAGTTCTTCAGGCACGATTGGTTTTTCTAGAATTAAGTTAACATGGTGTGTATTGCCACGTTTGATGTTTTCTAATGTCTTATTATGTGAAACCATGATGAACGGAATTTCTGAATAGTCTCTACTTTCATTAAGCATTTGCTTGAACGAGAAACCATCCATTTTAGATAAATTGATTTCAGAAATAATAATATCTACTTGTTCTTCATTAAGAATCTGCTTTGCAATGTCGACACCTTTCGCCATACGAACATCGAAACCTACTCTCTTGAAGATACGATTCAACATATTCAAATTGACTTCATCTTCATCAATTAACAAAATAACGCCTTCAGAACTTTTCGGTAATTCAAATTGCTGATCAATAATTAGATTTGCTCCCTTTTTCTTTGCAATATTGATTCGCTTATGTAGAAGGGTGAAAATATCTCTTATTTGTTCATTTATTTCTTGTTTTCCATCAATTTCATTAAAAGAAACTACACTAACAGATGCTGTTACATCTTCAATGAACAAATGCGATTCATTGATTGCTGAACGTGCTTTAACTGCCAATATCTCAAGTTGCTTCGCTGTGGTTTTTTCTTTGTAGATATATATACCTGGTCCATTTTCTTTGAAGAAAAGAGCACCTTGATGATCGATATGTTGCAATTGATATGCCATGTTTCTAATCGCTTCATTTCCCGTTTCCTTACCATATCGTGTATTGATATCATTGAGTTGATCTAATTGTACAAGTATGAAACCCATGGTGTAATCAGGTGTGCTATGATGTTCAAGATCTTTTTTCAAAAGTTCTCGGAAAAAATCTTCGTTATATAATCTAGTGATTGGACATCTCATAATTGAGTCTTTGGTTTCTTCAATTTCTGCATTTAGTTCAGCAATCTGTTTTTCTAAATCTTGATTCGATTTGCTGAGTTGATCTGAATGAAGAGACATTTCAATAAATCGTGAGCGATAAACCGTTGGTAATTCAATGCCATACTGCTCATGATAACGATTTACCAAAGGTTCGAGCATAGCAATCCATGCAATGCCTCTTTGAATGAAGACATGTTCAAAAAATCCATGCCACATCTTATAATCTTCTAGTGTCGAGTTCTTAAGCATAATTGGATCTGATTGAAGTGAAAATGGTGTCCCGATAAACGCATTGAGTATTTCTATACGCGATACTGATTTTTGGAGCTGATTAAGCATATGATTAATGATTTCTTTATAGTTCACTACCTTTTCTCCCGATTCACTATAAGTGAACACTTGATAATTATTATAGAAATCCAATGCCTTTTCATAAGCATAAATTGCAGGAAAGATTTGTTTTGAGATCAAATATCCCATAAGTGGATAAGCCTGTCTAACATCAAGTACATTGATTTTTCTTAATGGTGGTTGGATGTAAAGACTACTTGGCATCATGTATTTGTGGTATGCGAACATCGATTTTTGTAAATGATCCAAGCTTGGTGAAATCTGTTGATTATAAAAGCTACTAAACAACGTTGATGAGAAAAGTGCAAATAAGGATGGTGCATAAGACATGAACATTTCAGGATATGGCAAAAAAACCATCGGCACAAACTTCAAGATCATTTCGTTACGATCCATCAGTTTGAAATTCATGGCTTCAATGGTGTGAATCGAGACAGGAAGTCCTGCATTTCTTATTTGTCGTGAGAAATATTCATTGGTGATGATTTCACCTTTAAATCCTTCATCGATAAGTTCAATGATCACATTGATGGATGACATTGTCATGCTTTGAATAACAAGGTGTGTGATCTCAGAAATTTCCATTTCTTTTCTAATCGATATGAGAAGTAGATCAAGAATTTGAACCGGAGGTAGGTCAAAAAGAATATTCAGGTTGTTATATCTGAAAAGATAACTATTATGTGCATGTCTACTATCCACAATCAGTGGACCTAAATGAATCACATGATTCCAATCGGGCTTTGGAGAGCTTGGAGTCGTCATCATATCCTTCCTTTCCTAATACCCTTATTTTATCACACGCACTGGATGTTGGCTTATCCTTATAGCAATTTATTTCTTAAGAGTTTCTTAAATCAAGAAAAAAGCCTAGTCTTCACTAGGCAATAAATCCATTTTATTTGCAGTTTTGTAAATGACTTCAACTGCTTTATCCAGTTGATCTTTGCTGTGGAGTGCTGAAACCATACAACGAATGCGTCCCTTTCCTTTAGGAACAGTCGGATAAACAATACCTGAGACATAGACACCATTCTTAAGCAAAGCCTTGGAAAACTCCATAGTCAGATTTTCTTCACCAATCATGATTGGTGTAATGGGTGTTTCGCTGTGACCGATGTCAAATCCATGTTCGACAAGTAACTTTTTGAAATATCTGGCATTATCCCAGAGTCTATCGGTATATTCAGTCGATTCTTCAAGCATATGGAAAGCCTCGATAATAGCTGCAACTGCTGAGGGCTGCATGGCAGTTGAAAATAATAAAGGTCTGCCACGATGCAACAACCAATCACGCATCGCAAGTGAACCGGCAACATAGCCGCCAACCACACCAATTGCTTTGGATAATGTGCCTACAATGAAGTCGACTTGTCCGTGAAGACCAAAGTGGTCGACTGTTCCACGTCCGGATCTTCCTAAGACACCAGAGCCATGTGCATCATCCACATACGTTAATGCTTTGTATTTTTTAGCTAATTTAACAATTTCAGGAAGTTTTGCGATATCTCCATCCATCGAGAAGACACCATCAGTAATAATTAAGACATTGTGATATTGATCACGTCTTTCTTTGAGTACAGTTTCTAGACTGCTCATATCACTATGTTTATAAACAGCTCTGCTTGCCTTAGATAAGCGTACCCCATCAATAATTGATGCGTGATTTAACTCATCCGAGATGATTAAATCATGTTCATCCGTGATTGCTTGGATCACACCAGCATTGGTTGCAAACCCAGATTGAAAGACCACAGCTGCATCTTCACGCTTGAAGCGTGCAATCAGACGGTCAAGTTCTTCATGAATCGTCATGTTCCCAACAATGGTACGTACTGCACCTGCACCAACGCCGAATTGATCAATGGCATCTTTTGCTGCTTTTTTGATTCTGGGATGATTTGCAAACCCTAAGTAATTATTCGATGATAGGTTGATAACCGGTTTCCCGTTCAACTTGATAATTGCGTCACATGGACCATCATTAATTGGAAGTTTTCGAAAAACCCCATCCGATTTTAGTTCATTGACTTTAAGTAATAAATAAGACATAATTCCCTCCTTCTTATGGAATCAGGACAACCTTTCCACTATTGCCTGACATCATGACTTCCATCCCCTTGTCTATTTCAGAAAGACGGAATGTATGGGTAATAATTTTATCTAGATCTAGTTTACCAGATTCAACCAAACCTGTCACTTGATGCCATGTATCAAATAAAATGCGTCCAACAACACCATAAATCGTGATGCCCTTGAAAACGACATCATTGGATAGATCGATGGTGATCATATCAGGTGTGATTCCAAGCATGGACATTTTTCCACCAGGTTTGACGTATTTAAATGCATCTTCAATCGCTTGCTTATTTCCAGAAAATTCAGTGACGACATCAACCCCCATGCCATCTGTTTCTTCCATGACGCGTTCAATCACATTTTCCTTCAGTGGATTGATGACGACATCAGCGCCGAGTTCTTTGGCAAGATTAATTCGGTATTCATTGACTTCAATCGCGATAATTTTCTTCGCACCAACAACTTTTGCAATATTGACACCCATCAAACCAATTGGACCACATCCAACTACAGCTACCGTTTTCCCTGTAATCTTGAAATGAAGCATCGTATGAACTGCATTACCAAGCGGTTCTTGAATTGACAAGTACTTTGGATCAATCGGTGCATGATTGATAATCAGATTTTCTTCGGGCATTTTTGCATATTCTGCAAAACAACCATCCGTATCCACACCAATAATTTTTGTGTTTTTACAGATATGATATTCTCCTCTTCTACAAAATTCACATTCATGACAGACGATATGTGTTTCAGCTGAAACGATATCCCCTATGTTGACCTTCTTGACATGACTACCGAGTTTAATGACTTCTCCACTGAATTCATGTCCGGTGGTTAGTGGAGGTTTGATTCTCCCTTGACTCCATTTGTCCCATTTATAAATATGTACGTCCGTACCACAAATTGAGGTTGCTAATACTTTGATTAACACCTCGTTTGGTCCCAAGTCGTCAGGAATTGGTTTCTTGACGATGGTTGCTCCAGGTTCTCTTGCTGCTTTAATGACTGCCATCATTTCCATTTTAATGCTCTCCTTATGATTTAATTAATCGTTTCTTTAATCCTATTATAAACCTTTTTAGGGTTCTTTGCATGTTTATTCTAAAATTAATATTTATCTTGTACAATTCTCAAGAGAGATGCTCCAAATTTATCCAATTTAATCAGATAATGTTTCTGATTCCAATAGAATCCAAAATCTCTTCTTAAGGTAATCGTTGCGTTTTCAATTTCATCAACAGAAATCTCTAGATCCAAAGCGCCTGAAAAAGTGAATGTTTTGTTTTCATAAACAATGTTCACCTGTCCAACAGGTTCTAATAGATCATCGACCAAACTCATATAATTCATGAATCCTGAAGATTCGATCTTCGATGCTCGTAGTTGACTGGAAAACTGTTTTTGATAAGTATTCCAGTCGATCAAGTTATCAAATTTGAAGTTTTGAATGAATCCATAGGTATCGATGAATCCTTCATGCTTACAGGCATTGCATCTGATGTGATTACCATCGGATTCAATTGAGTTAATTGCTTGACAATGTGGGCAGACATAAACGACATTTTCAATGCCTTCAGCAAGATGCTTTCCAGGATGTGGAATCATGACTTCACGCTGATATTCATAGTCATTATGATAGAGTGCATGAACCACTTTTTGATTGATTTCATCAAGACTCAAATCTATGATTTGTTCTTTTGGAATCGTGATTCGATAATCAAGTGCAATCTGTCGTCTTCTGCGTTTACCAGTAGCCCATCTTGGCTTAGACAAATACCCGCCTTTTACATGACAAGTTACAACATCTATGCCTAGTTTTTTAATCAGCTTCATTGTTGAAGTTTCGATATAATTGGTTTGACCATAAAAGGTCGTATCTCCCTCAGGGAAGATTAAGATCGGATATCCTTTTTTAACCGCAGTAATCAGTTCTCTTACAGTTGTTGAATCACTGGATCCTTTAGATTTAGGAATGACGTGAGCGACCTGTGTTACTAAGAATTTTGTGGGCTGTTTTTTGAATAATGTCTGTGAGGCAACGATGAAAGGTACGTTCTTGAATCTCAAGGGGACGTGAATGACATCGAAAAGAAAAGTATGGTTTGCAAGCATAATATAAGGCTCTTTTCGCTTGAAACTGAGTCCATCATGCAGTGTAACCCGACGCTTGGCATCTTTACGCATCCATAAACGGACAAGTGGTCTGATTAAGTTCATGATCAAATCTTGTTGGTGATCGATTCTAGTCTTTTTCATGATTTTTCCGCCAATAGATAAGCATGAAGCATAATCAATGTTTTTCCATCTTTGATCTGATGCATTTCAATCATTGTTTTCACTTCATCTTTTGTTAAAAATAATGGTTCAATGTTTTCATCATCATCCATCGCTTTAGGATGATCTTTCTTCACACAGTTTTTTGCTATAAACAAATCGATATATTCATCAGAGTAGCCTACACATGGATACATGCGTTGAAAAAAGGTCATGTCATCGGAGACATACCCTGTTTCTTCTTCTAGCTCTCTATGCGCAAAATACGTACTATCCTCATGGATGTCTTCCTTTTTACCTGCAGGTATTTCAAGACTTTCCATACCAAGTGGATATCTGTACTGTTTAATGAGAATGATTTGTCCTTCTTTGGTGATTGGCAAGATGGCTGCTGCTCCAGGATGCTTGATATAAACTCTCTGACTTATTTTCTGATTTGGCAAAACAACTTCATCTTCATAGAGTGTCATAAAAGAGCATTCATAAATTTTCTTACTCTGTTTTGTTTGTTCTTTCATGTTGTCCCTTCACTTATTCATCGATTTGGATTTTGTGATATTTTCTGACTTCGTCAGTTATCAGATTACCACCATGAATATCATAGGTTACAATCGCTGGAAAATCTTTAACTTCCAGTTTATGAATAGCTTCTGGTCCCAATTCTGGATAAAGGATGACCACACTTTTGATCACTTTTCTAGAAAGCAATGCACCAGCACCACCGACAGCTTGTAAATAAACTGCTTTTTCTTTCATCATATCTTGAATAAAGGCATCGCTTCGATCACCTTTTCCAATCATGACCTTGAGTCCTTCTTTCATAAGTGGTGTACTATAAGCGTCCATTCTGTAACTTGAGGTTGGTCCACAGGATCCAATGGGTCTACCTGCTTTAGCTGGTGTTGGACCGGTATAATAAATCGCTTGACCATGAAAATCAATCGGTAGTTTTTCACCACGATTGAGTGCTTCGACCATCTTTTTATGTGCGGCATCTCTACCAGTAAAAAGGGTCCCTGACAAATAGACGATTTCTCCAGCTTTCATCATGGCGATATCTTGTTCAGTAATCGGTGTATGTATTTTCATCTTCTATCCTCCTAAATGACCATTGATTTATGTCTCGATGCATGACACTGGAGATTGATGGCAACAGGCAATGAAGCAATATGACATGGATATGCATTAATCTTGACGGACAAAGCGGTTGTAGATCCTCCAAATCCCATTGGACCTACACCTAAAAGATTGATTTCATCCAATAATTCTTTTTCTAACTGAGCAAGGACTGGATCCGGATTGACATCATTTAAATCTCTCATTAATGCTGCTTTAGCAATCAATGCAGATTCCTCAAGATTCCCACCAAGACCAATACCAACAACAAGCGGTGGACATGGCTTTCCGCCTGCATAGAAAATGGTGTGCAACACCAATTTCTTGATGCCTTCAATGCCATCTGATGGAATCAGCATCTTGACAAGACTCATATTTTCGCTACCACCACCTTTAGGTGCAAGCGTGATCTTAATTTGATCTCCTTGTACCAGTTTGACATGAATGACAGCAGGTGTATTATCGTTCGTATTTTTTCTTAGAATCGGGTGTGAAACAACTGATTTGCGAAGCATGCCTTCTTGATAGGCTTGTCTGACACCTTCGTTGACGGCATCATAAATATCGCCATTGAAATGAACATCATAGCCAATCTCCAAAAAAACCACGACCATGCCTGTATCTTGGCACATCGGTTCATGATTTTCCATCGCAATCTCATCATTTTCGATAATTTGTCCTAAAACATTTTTCCCAATATCGGATTTTTCTCTTTCGATCGCTTCTCTAAGCTCATCAAGAAAGGATTTTCCAATGTTGCAATTGGCGTCCAAAGCTAACGCTTTGACACCTTCTGTTCCCTGTTTTACATCCACATTTCGCATAGTTTTCACCCAATGACATTATAACATTAAAAATCTTAAACGCAAAACAAACAAACCTGTTGTAATTTTTTTATTTTTGTATTAAAATACAATGTGTGTAAGCGTTTTATTTTTTTTGAAAAAATACCGTTTTATAGCAATTTGGCCGGAGGAAAACATGAAATCAATTGTCATAGGCGTTATCGGAGCTGATGTTCATGCTGTAGGGAATAGAATCATTGAGTATACACTCACACGTGAAGGATATAATGTCGTCAACGTTGGAGTATTATCCTCTCAAGAAGATTTTATCAATGCAGCGATTGAAACTTCAGCTCGTTTAATTTTAGTCTCATCCTTATATGGTCATGGAGAACTCGATTGTCGAGGTATGCGAGACAAATGCAATGAGGCAGGACTCGATGATGTATTACTCTATGTAGGGGGCAATATTGTCGTTGGTAAACAAGACTTCTCGGAAGTCGAGAAACGATTCAAAGAAATGGGATTCAATCGTGTCTATCCACCAGGAGTCACCATCGATGATGTCCTGGAAACCATAAAGCAAGATTTAGGAGATGCATGATGCAGAATATTTTGCTTGTTGATTTTGGATCGACTTTCACGAAATTAACAGCTGTCGATTTGAAGAAAGAGGATATCATTGCAACATCTAAAGCCATTACAACCGTAGATACCAATATCAGTGATGGCTATGAAACCGCACTTGATCGTCTTTTTGAGAAAATCGGTTCCAAAATTGAATTTGATCAGATCGTCGCTTGCTCTTCTGCTGCTGGCGGCTTGAAAATGGTTGCGATTGGTTTGGTTGAAGAACTAACCACAGAAGCTGCAACCAGAGTTTGCCTCGGTGCTGGTGCCAAGGTTGAGCTTGTTTTGTCTCACAACATCAACAATGCTGAAGTACAAAGCATATTAGATAAAAAAATCGACATCGTCCTACTTGCAGGTGGTGCAAACGGTGGAAATAGTGAATGTGTGATACACAACGCAAAAAAACTTGCTGAATCAGAAGTCACTGCACCGATTGTCTTTGCAGGCAACAAAGATGCAGCCGATGAAATCACAGAAATCCTTTCTCAAGCTAAAAAGGATTTTTATATTTGCGAAAATGTCATGCCAAGACTCAATGTCTTGAACATTACGTCAGCAAAAGACCAAATTAAAGAAATCTTTGTCAAAAACATCATTGAAGCAAAAGGCATCAAAAAAATAGAAAATGAAATCGATAGAGTTGTTCTGCCAACACCTAATGCAGTTTTGATGGCTGCTGAACTTCTATCCAAAGGATTTGATGGAATTGAGGGGTTAGGTGATCTGATGATTGCTGATGTCGGTGGGGCAACTACAGACATCTACTCAATGGCTGATGGATTACCAACGCAAATGAATGCACTGCTTTCTGGTCTTGAAGAACCCTTTGCCAAACGTACGGTTGAAGGTGATCTAGGGATGCGTTATTCGGCAATGGGTGTGCTTTCTTCTATGAGTCCTTCTGAAATTAGTCACTACAATAAACAAGGTATCGACATAGTCAAAGAATGTACACTTCGTTATGAAGAAATCGACTTCATTTCTGAAACAGATCATGATTACGTTGTCGATGACATCATTGCAGCTAAATGTATTGATGCAGCAACTTCAAGACATGTTGGTACACTCAAAGGTGTTTATACACCCATGGGCATCATGTATTACCAAGTTGGAAAAGATTTGACAAAAGCGAATTATTTCATTGGAACTGGTGGGGTTGTTATTTCCAGTAAGGATCCTGTTGCCATGCTGAAAAGAGCAACCAAAATTGAAAGTAAGGCGATGGAATTAAGACCAGTTTCACCAAAATTCCTTCTTGATAAAGATTATATCTTATCCGCGATGGGTCTTTTAAGTATGGATTATCCGGAAATTGCACTTAAAATTATGAAAAAGCATATTACTGAAATATAGGGAGAAAAGTCATGCAAGTTGTCAATAAAAAATGGCCACTCGAGAAATTTCTAGAAGTCAGAAAAGAAGTTCTTTCTTCGTGGCCAACAGGAAACGATCCACTTTTGGATCTCGATGTGGCAATCGAGACCTTAAGAAATGTACCACCTCACAAGAATTTTGCATTAAAGCTCAAGGAAGCAAAAAAACAAAATCGCACCTACATTCAACCCAGAGCTGGTGTTGCGTTAATCAATGAACACATTGAACTGATGCAACATCTAGAAGCTGCTGGCGCTGATTTTTTACCTGCGACTATTGATTCTTATACACGTCACAACCGTTATCAGGAGGCTGAAGAAGGCATTAAAGTCAGTATCCGCGAAGGTAGATCATTACTCAACGGGTTTCCAGCAGTCAATCATGGCGTTGCAGCGTGTAAACAAGTCCTTGATGCTGTGAATGTCCCCATGCAGGCAAGACATGGCACGCCTGACGGTCGTTTACTTGCTGAAATCACACACGCAGCTGGCTGGACTTCCAATGAGGGTGGCGGTATATCTTATAATCTGCCTTATGCTAAAAATATCTCGCTTGCAGATTCCATTTACTACTGGCAATACTGTGATCGCTTGGTTGGATATTATGAGGATCATGGCATTTCTATTAATCGTGAACCTTTTGGTCCACTGACTGGAACCCTAGTTCCACCATCTATCGCAATTGCCATCGGAATCATTGAAGCACTTCTCGCAGCTGAACAAGGTGTTAAAAACATTACAGTTGGTTATGGCCAATGTGGCAATGTCATCCAAGACATCGCAGCCATTCGTGTTCTTAAGGAACTGACTGAAGAATATCTAGAGAAGTATCGATATGAAAATATGTGTGTCACTACCGTCTTCCATCAATGGATGGGAGGATTTCCTCAGGATGAAGCCAAGGCTACCGGTCTGATTTCAATGGCATCAACGGTTGCTGCGCTTGCTGGAGCAACCAAGATGATTACTAAGACACCTTACGAATCTATCGGTGTGCCCACTAAAGAAATCAATGCCTATGGCATTAAAGCATCCAAAATGGTTGTTTCCTTGCTACAAGATCAGAAATATCCAAGTACAACCAAATTGAAGAATGAAATGAAACAAATCAAAAAAGAAGTTTATTCATTGCTTGATGAAGTTTATAAACTGGGTGACGGTGATCTTGCGGTTGGTACAGTCAAAGCATTTGAAATGGGTGTCATTGATGTCCCATTTGCACCAAGCAAGCAAAATGCAAACAAAATCTTACCTGCAAGAGATAATGAGGGATGTGTTCGAATCCTAGAATTCGGAAATCTCGGAATGGGTAAGGAAATTAGAGAATTTCATAAAGCGAAACTCAAAGAAAGGTCAAAAGCTGAAGGCAGACCCATTACTTTCCAAATGACTGTAGATGATATCTACGCTGTCAGTAACGGAAAATTGATTGGACGCCCAACACCAAAGAAATCATGAAAATTACAGACGTCATATTAACCAAATCATACACAGGCTTTTATTTTGATGACCAAAAAGCAATTAAGCGTGGTGCAGATCACGATGGATTCTTATATGTCGGAGATCCGATGACTCCAGGCTTTAAAGATATTAGAGTCCCAGGTGAAGCCATCTCCATACAATTGGTATTGGAAAACGGAGATATCGGAATCGGCGATTGTGCTGCAGTTCAATATTCAGGAGCAGGCGGCAGAGATCCCTTGTTTCTTGCTGATGACTATATACCATTCATCGAAAAAAATTTGAAACCTTTGCTCATAGGCGAAGATGTTTCCGTATTTAAACCTCTTTCAGAAAAATACGATCGATTAAAAATCGATGGTAAGAAAATGCATACCGCCATTCGGTATGGTTTATCTCAAGCACTGCTTAGTGCGTCTGCTATTTCAACCAAGCGCACACTTGCAGAAGTGATCAGAGATGAATACAATCCTGACTTCAAAGTCTTGGAGAATGTTCCTATATTTGCACAAACCGGCGATGATCGATACAACAATGTCGACAAGATGATTCTTAAGCAAGTCGATTCTTTGCCTCATGCACTCATCAATAACGTCAAAGAAAAACTTGGCTATCATGGTGAACTTCTTCTAGACTATATCAAATGGCTCAAAGAACGTATTCTCAAATATCGTCAAAGAGAATCCTATCTACCCATCTTGCACGTTGATGTATACGGAACCATTGGCATCGCGTTCGAAAATAACATCGATCGCATTGTCAAATACATTAAGGCATTAGAAAAAGTAGCACATCCATTCAAATTAAGATTAGAAGGACCAATCGATGCTGGCGATAGAGAAGGGACGATGATTGCACTGCGCGACATCAGAGCTCAACTCGATGAGCAAGGCATCAATGTGGAAATCGTTGCTGACGAATGGTGCAATACGTTTGAAGATATTAAGTATTTTGCTGATAACAAAGCAGGACATATCTTGCAGATCAAGACACCAGATCTCGGTGGATTGAATAACATTGCTGAAGCTATTCTTTACTGCAAAACCAATGGTATCGGTGCTTATTGTGGTGGTACATGCAATGAGACCAATATTTCTGCCATCGCAACAACCAATGTTGCCATTGCTTGTCAAGCAGATATTTGTTTGGCAAAACCAGGCATGGATGTCGATGGTGGATTTATGATCGTCAAAAACGAAATGGAACGTGTGATCGCAAGATCAAGAAACAGAAAATAGGTGACTTATGAAAATCGGAACAGCCGGTACATTTGAATCCAATGATTGCATCGTGACTGTCAGATCTCATCAAGGCATTTCAATTTTGATTGACAGTATCGTTTTTGATCAATTTGGTGAACAGATCGAACATGTGATTAGAGAAACACTTGAACAAGAAAATATCAAGGATCTTCATGTTCAAATCAAAGATAAAGGTGCTCTAGATTATACCATTAGAGCACGATTGCTGACAGCAATCCAAAGGATGCGTGATCAAGATGAGACGTAGTTTACTCTTCATTCCAGCCAATTCACCTGCAATGTTACAAAATGCAGATGTTTTTAGTGCGGATGCGGTCATTTTTGATCTCGAAGATGCAGTATCCATTTATGAAAAGGATGCTGCACTTAGTTTACTCAATCAGTTTCTTAAAACTTTTGAACTTAAAGGGTTAGAGATTATTGTGAGAATCAACGATCTCGATTCTCAATTCTATTCAAAAGATCTGAGTTTACTTAATTTAGATAAGATTGATACCCTCATGTTGCCAAAGGCAACTGTCAAACATCTTCAAGAACTAAATCAATGGCTTGACGAACATAAAAAGGATCTCAAAATCATTCCTATTATCGAGTCAGCAAAATCAGTCGTGGAAATCGATGAAATTGCTAAACAAAAACGTGTGAGTGGTCTACTTCTCGGTGGAGAGGATCTAGCAACAGATTTGGAAGTTGAACGCACTGAGAAGTCTGATGAACTCTTCTTGTCTCGTGCAATGGTCGTCATTGCTGCCAAAGCAAATCAAATCGATGCCATTGATACGCCCTATACAGATACAAAAAACGATGAAGGATTGAAACAGGACACTTTATTTGCAAAATCATTGGGAATGACTGCTAAAGTTGCCATTCACCCCAATCAAATTGATCTCATCAATGAAACGTTTGCACCAAGTCAACAAGAAATCGATCATGCTCTCAAGATCATGTCTGCATATGAAACTGCTCAAGAGCAACATAAAGGTGTCTTTTCAGTCGATGGCAAGATGATCGATAAACCAATCATTGACCGTGCGAAAATCACTTTAAAGAAAGCGAAAGCGTGGCATTTACTCTAACATGAATAAAAACAGTTTGGGACGTGTGATTCCTGAGGGTATGATCCCCTATAAGGGTATTGACACTCACAGCGAAAAACTCAATCGATATTTGATACCTGAAATCAAAACAAAGCATACGGACAAACAGGTTCAAAGTCTAAG